>JAYTIG010000593.1:0-1057 GCA_043731995.1 Hyphomicrobiales bacterium | reverse complement strand
TGTCTTATGAATATCGTACACTGGGCTTGGGCTTTGCCAATATTGGCGGCTTGTTGATGACGGCTGGCATTCCCTATGACAGCCACGAGGGCCGCGCGATTTGCGCCGCCATCTCTGCCATCATGACGGGCACTGCCTATGCGACCTCGGCAGAAATGGCCAAGGAGCTTGGTCCCTTCCCCGGCTTTGCCAAAAACCGCGAACACATGCTGCGCGTGATGCGCAACCATCGCCGCGCGGCCTATGGTGCCGCAGTGGGTTATGAAAACCTGCATGTTTCGCCTGTGCCGCTGGATGAGAATGACTTGTCGGACAAGGCGCTGGCGCTCGCCGCCCGCAAGGCTTGGGACAAAGCCGTTGAACTGGGCGAAGCCCATGGCTACCGCAATGCTCAATCCACCGTTGTGGCCCCCACGGGCACCATCGGCCTTGTCATGGATTGCGACACCACGGGCATTGAGCCTGATTTCGCCTTGGTGAAGTTCAAGAAGCTGGCTGGTGGTGGTTATTTCAAAATCATCAACCAGGCGGTGCCGGAAGCCTTGCGCACGCTGGGTTATCAGGCTGACCAGATCGAAGAGATCATCAACTATGCCGTGGGCCACGGCACGCTGGCGGATTCGCCTGCGCTGAACCATGCCCAGCTCAAGGCCAAGGGCTTTGGTGATGAGCAGATCAGCAAGATCGAGGGTGGCTTGGCCTCGGCCTTTGACATCAAGTTCGTATTCAACAAGTTCGTGTTGGGCGAAGCCTTCTGCAAAGATGTGCTGAAGCTCACGGATGCACAGCTTAATGACTTCGGTTTTGACCTGCTGGCCAGCCTCGGGTTCTCGCGCGCTGATATTGACAAGGCGAATATCCACGTTTGCGGTGCCATGACGCTGGAAAGCGCGCCCGGCCTGAAGGATGAGCATCTGCCGGTGTTTGATTGCGCCAATCCCTGTGGCCGCATTGGCAAGCGCTATCTCTCGGTGGATAGCCACATCCGCATGATGGCGGCATCACAGCCCTTCATCTCGGGTGCCATTTCCAAAACCATCAACATGCCGAATGAGGC
>JAYTIG010000592.1:0-8160 GCA_043731995.1 Hyphomicrobiales bacterium | reverse complement strand
GCCGTGCGATTGGCGGCATCGCGGGCTCGGTCATTGACCACGAGATTTTTTCAACGCCCACGCACCGCGAAGGCCCGCGCCTGAATTCATTGCAGGTGATGGCTTCGCAAGAGGGCTCTCCCATTCCGGTGGTTTATGGCCGCATGCGCATTGCGGGCCAGGTGATCTGGGCCACGAATCTGCTCGAAGTGGCCAGCACCGCTTCCGCCGGTGGCGGCAAAGGCATGGGCGCTTCCAACACTATGACCGACTATTCTTACTTCGCCAATTTCGCTGTGGGCCTGTGCGAAGGCGAAATCCTGGGCCTTGGACGCGCCTGGGCCGACGGCAAGGAGATTGACCTCGGTGATTTTTCCCCACGCCTCTATCTCGGTACTCAGGTGCAAACGCCCGACAGTTTGATCGGCGCCATCGAAGGTGCCGCCAACGCACCAGCCTATCGCGGCCTGGCCTATGTTGTGTTCGAGCGCATGCCGTTGGCCAAATTCGGCAACCGCCTGCCGCAGCTCGCCTTCGAAGTGATCGCCAAGGGCAACGAGGTGGCAGACCTTGTGAAGGCCGTGAACATCATCCCGGGTGCGACTGAATTTGGCTATGACACGGCCTTAGTGACGCGCAGTGCCGGGCCCGGTCAAACCCAGAGCGAAAACGCCCATGTGTCGGCCAGCCGCAGCGATTGGAGTGTGTCGCTCGATCAATTGCAGCAATCTTGCAAGAATGCGGGCATGGCCTCGCTGGTGGTCAGTTGGTTCGGCAATGATTTGCGCTGCGGCCAATGCCAGCTTCAGCCTGGCGTTGAAAGTGCCAGCAAAGCGACAAGCGCAACCTGGCAAGTGAGTGGCATATCGCGCGCCCTCACGCACGTGGTGAGTCAGGTGAATGGCGCGCCCGCTTATGGCGGCACGCCGTCTGATGCTTCGGTGATCCACGCGATTCAGGATTTGAAGGCCCGCGGGCTCAAGGTGGTGCTCAATCCCTTCATTCTGATGGATGTGGCACAGGGCAATGTATTGCCTGACCCTTACGGCGGAACCTCACAAGCGGCCTATCCCTGGCGCGGGCGCATCACCGCCAGTATGGCACCCGGTGTGGCAGGCACGCCCGATAAAACCGCGGCTGCGGCCACACAAGTGAGCGCCTTTTTGGGCACGGCGACACCTTCTCAATTCACCGGCGTTGGAACAACGGTGAGCTTCAGCGGTACGGAATGGAGCTATCGCCGCATGGTACTGCACTATGCCAAGCTCTGCGCATTGGCAGGCGGTGTCGATGCCTTTTTGATCGGCAGTGAATTGCGTGGGTTGACGACACTGCGTTCAGCCACCAGCACTTATCCCTTCGTTGCCGCGCTCGTGGCACTGGCGGCGGATGTGAAGGCCATCTTGCCGGGCGCAAAAATTTCATATGCCGCCGATTGGAGCGAATACTTCGGCCACCAACCACAGGATGGATCACATGATGTCTATTTCCATCTTGATCCGCTGTGGTCTGCGGCCAATATCGACTTCATCGGCATCGACAATTATTTCCCGCTGAGTGATTGGCGCGATGGCTTAAGCCATCTGGACAAGGTGAGTGGCGCGCGCTCGGTCTACGATGCCAGCTATCTCTCTTCGCGCGTTGCAGGCGGCGAAGGCTTTGACTGGTTCTATGCCTCGCAAAGTGATCGTGACAGCCAGACGCGCACCACCATCACCGATGGCGCTTACGGCAAACCTTGGGTGTTCCGTCCCAAGGATATGAAGCCCTGGTGGTTGAATGCCCATTACAACCGCCCCGGTGGGGTTGAGGTGGCTACGCCAACCACTTGGGTGCCGCAATCCAAACCCATCTGGTTCACGGAACTGGGATGCCCGGCGGTGGACAAGGGAACCAACCAGCCCAATCTTTTCATCGATGCCAAATCCGCTGAAAGCGCATTGCCCTATTATTCCGGTGGCCAGCCAGATGTGCAGATGCAATTGGCCTTCGTGCGCGCTGTGCAGAATTATTGGGCCGCGGCGGGCACGCAAAATCCCGCGTCCGTCAATTACAGCGGCACCATGGTGGATGCCACGCGCCTGTTTCACTGGTGCTGGGATGCGAGACCCTATCCCGCCTTCCCGGCCCGCAGTGATGTATGGAGCGATGCCGCAAACTATGCGCGTGGCCATTGGCTGAATGGCCGTATTGCCAGCGTAGAGCTGCAAGGCTTGATCACCATGATCGCCGCACGTTTTGGCTTTTCGGCGATTGATGTCTCCGGCGTGGAAGGCACTTGCGACGGCTTCGTAATCGACAGGCCCATGTCGGCGCGCGGCGCGTTGGAAGCCTTGCTCACTGCCTTCGCGGTAGATGCGGTGGAATCGCAAGGCATTCTGAAATTCACCAGCCGGCGTGGCGCCCTGCCTTATAGTTTGTCCACGGCAGATTTGATTGATGATGACAAGTCATCACCCCTGATCATGCAACACCGGGTGCAAGAAACCGATATGCCGCTGGCCGTTCATCTCGCTTATGCAGAGAGCGGATTGGATTATCGGCAGGCGGCGGTGGAACAATTGCGTGTTGGAACTTCCAGCAAGAATGAGGTTTCAATCGCGGTTCCGGTGGCCTTGCCGCAGCATCAGGCGCAAGCACGCGCTGATGTCATGCTGGCGCAAAGCTGGGCAGCGCGCGAGTCCGCAGAATTCGCTCTGCCGCCGCATTTGGAAATGTTTGAGCCCGGCGATGTGCTGCAACTTGGTTCCAATCTCTGGCGCGTGAAGACGCTGAAAGATGGGATCATCCGCAAGGTCGAAGCCGAAGCGCATGATCCATTTGTTTATGATCCGCCACCGGCACCTGATCGCGGCGTGAATGCCAATTTGCCCACCATTTATGGCGCGGCCGATGTGGTGGTGATGGATTTGGCCCTGGCTTCTGCTGATGGTTCTGCGGGCCCGCGCATCGCGGCTGAGGCAACGCCTTGGCCTGGCGCCTTGGCACTTTACAAGCGCATGAGCGCGTCCAGCCTGAGTTTCAGCCAGTTGCTGACGCAGGAAGCCACCATCGGCACAACACTGACAGCGCTGAACGCCGGCTTGTTGGCACGAGTTGATTTCACCCAGACGCTTGACGTGCAAATGCGCAATGGCAGCTTCTCCTCCATCAGCCGCGACGGGTTGCTGAATGGGGGTAACCTGATCGCGCTTGGCACTGCGGCAACCGGCTATGAACTTCTTCAATATCAAAATGCCACTTTGATCGCGCCCAATACCTATCGCCTTTCAGGCCTGTTGCGTGCCCAAGCAGGCTCCGGCCCCGAAATGCTGGCCACGCGCGCGGCAGGCGCGGATGTGGTGTTGCTGAATGCGGCGGTGATCACGCCCGCAATGACCCTGGCCGAGGCTGGGCAGGGCGGCACCTGGCGCATTGGCCCTTCGCAATGGGACACGGGCAAGAGCGCCTATATCAATATCGCATCACCCACCGGCCTGAAGGCCTTGCGCCCGTTGGCGCCGACTTATGTGGTGATGAAGAAAGATCCTGCCGGATTGCTCATCACCTGGATCCGTTGCACGCGCGTGGATGGCGACAGTTGGGAATTGGCTGAAGTTCCATTGGGCGAAGCGAGCGAGAGCTACCGCCTCGACATTGTGAAAGCTGGTGCTGTGGTGCGTAGCATTTCAACTTCGAGCCCAAGCTATCTCTACGCCACGGCTGACGCGACTGCCGATTTTGGAACCATGCCTGCAAACCTTGTGGCCCGTGTCTCGCAAGTGAGTGCGGCCACCGGCGCAGGCGCTGCTATTGAAAGGATATTGAATGCCTAACTCTCCCAATCTGGGCCTGCCCTATATTGTGGCCAATCAGGCGCAGAAGCATGTGCCGCATAATGATGCGGTGGCGATGATTGATGGCCTGCTTCAGCTCTCACTGGTGTCACGCGGACTCAATACACCGCCGGCATCGCCCAGCGATGGTCAACGCTGGTTGATTGGCGTGTCACCAACCGCAGAATGGCTGGGGCAGGCAGGACTGATTGCCCTTCGCAATGCCGGGGCCTGGCAATTTCTTGTTCCGCGCAAAGGCTGGGCCGCATGGATTGAGGCTGAAAACCTTCTGCTGATTTATGATGGCGCCAATTGGGTGGCGCCGCCGGTTCCGCAGGTGATGCAGAACATGAGCCTTGTGGGAGTCAATGCCACAGCGGATTCCACCAACAAGCTTTCGGTGAATTCTTCTGCCGTGCTGTTCAACAACATTGGCAACGGCGTTCAATTGAAGTTCAACAAGAACGCGGCAACCGACACAGCCAGCCTGCTTTATCAAACCAGTTTCTCGGGTCGCGCCGAAATAGGCACCGCGGGTGATGACAGCTTTCATTTGAAGGTGAGCCCGGATGGTGCCAGCTGGAAGGAAGCGTTGGTGGCCGATGCCACATCAGGCTTGGCCAAAGTGTTCGCCAATCCCACTGATCCGCTCGGTATTGCGACAAAGCAATATGTCGATGCCAACACGGGCAGCGCACCGGGGGGCACCACCGGGCAAATCCAGATCAAGGGTGCCTCCGGCTTTGCGGGCATCACCATGTCGGGTGATGCCGCGCTGAACACCACGACAGGCGCGCTGACCATTGCCAACTCGGCGGTGGGATTGCCGAAACTTGCCAACCTCAATGCCAATGCCATGCTTGGCAACAACACAGGTGTTGCGGCCACGCCCATGGCCTTGACTGCGGCCCAGGTGAAGGCGCTGCTGTCCATTGCTTCGTCTGACATCGCAGGCCTGGGCGCACTGGCAACCGCCTCTGTTGTGAATCTTGGCACGCAAGCCACAGGCACATTGCAACCCGCACAGGCACCAGCACACACGGGCGATGTGACAACGTTAGCGGGCTCACTTGCAACAACCATCGCCGCCAATGCCGTGACCAATGCCAAGCAGGCGCAAATGGCGCCCTTCACCTTCAAGGCCAATGGCACGGCAACTGCCGCCAATCCGCAAGATCTATCCATCGACCAAACACTGTTCGCCCTCAATGCCCATGCACAGCTTCATGCCCGCATGCTGATCATGAATTAGGAGATTTCCCATGGCTGCCAATACAGCACCAATTTTTTCGGCCCTTGGTTCGATCCAATGGGCACCTGCGGCTCTCATCACCGCCAATACAGCCAAGGATGGCACTGGCACGGTGACGACGATCGCCACAGGCAATGTTGCCGGTAACAATGCCGGCAATTTCATGCAGAAGCTCATTGCCCGGCCGCTCGGCACCAATGTTGCCACTGTGCTGCGCGTGTTCATCAACAATGGTTCGGCCAACACGACTGCCGCCAACAATGCGTTGATTGCGGAGCTCACATTGCCTCCAACAACCTTAAGCGAAGTTTCAGCCCAGCCAGACTTTGTTCTGCCACTGAATTTGGCCTTGCCAGCGGGCTACAAGATCAATTGCACCTTGGGCACGGCAGTTGCCGCTGGCTATCAGGTGACAGCAGTGGGCGGGCAATACTGATGCTTGATTTTTCGCACCTGCCAAATGCGTTGGGTGGCGCAGATGTTCAAACCTTCAACGCGGGCGGCGCCAACGATTGGCAAACCTGGGTTAAGCCGCGCGGCAAAAGCATGGCGCATATCATTGCCATTTCTGGCGGCGGCGGAGGTGGTGGCGGCTTTAGCGCGGCGGCGGCATCAGCGCGTGGTGGCGGCGGCGGCGGCGGAAGTTCCGGCATTGCGCGGGTAACAATTCCCCTCATGTTCTTGCCGGACACGCTGTTCATCAATGTGGCCACGGGTGGTGCAGGCGGCGCTGCCGGCGTGGCAGGCAATGCGGCAACGGGCTTGACCTATGTTTGCGTGCAGCCAAACACGATGATTCAAAATCGCTTGCTCTATGGTGTAAGTGCTGCCGCTGGCGGTGGGGGTGCGGGCGCTGCGGCCTCGGTGGGTGCTGCTGGCACTGCTGGCACAGTCTCCACCATTGCGACTTTCGCCAATCTTGGCGCTTTTGTTTCGGCTGTCGGCCAGGCGGGCGGTGCGGGTGGCGCTGCTGCGGGTGGTGTTGGAACCGCAATCACCTGGGGCAGTGCCACAGTTCCACTATGCGGTGGCGCTGGCGGCGGTGGCACAACCTCGGCGGACTTTGCCGGCGGCGCGATTGCGGGGGGCGGGTTCTTCCCTGGCATCGCAGGAGGCGCTGCGGGAACAAATCGCGGGCAAGACGGATTTTTCACTGCGGTTCCTTTCGCGGCCTGTGGCGGATCGGGCGGTGGCGCATCAAACGCGGGCACAGGTGGCGCCGGGGCAAATGGCGCAATCGGCTGTGGCGGCGGCGGCGGCGGCGCCGGTGTGACCGGAGGTGCTGGCGGCGCTGGCGGCAATGGCCTTGTGATCATTTCCTGCTGGTGAACCCATGACATCCATTGAACGTGAGCTGGGAAACTTGCAGGCCCGGATTGAAACCGTTGAGACCGAACTTCATGCACTGCGCGACGACATGCGCGAACTGCGCGATGCCCTCTTGGCATTCAAGAACAGTTGGCGCGCAGTGCTGGTGATTGTGAGCCTGGCCACATCCCTGGGTGCGATTTTTGACCGCTATGTGCCGCTGCTGGCTGGCACGCATTGAAAGACATGAACATGATGAACTGGCCGCTTCAATCCGAGGCTGATGCTTTCTATGGCAATCCGCGCGGGAGCAACGGCAAGGCTTCTTTGCTTTGGAAGGCAAAGAATTTGACCCACATTCCACCGCCCTTTTCGATGCAGTTTGCAGGAACGCCAGTAACCGGCATTGCCATCCATGAAAAATGTGCGGATAGCCTGGCGCATGTGCTGCATGAAATCTGGCTGGCCTCGGGCAAAAGCCAGAAGAGAATTGACGCCTGGGGCGTTGCAGAATTTGGCGGATCTTTCAATTTCCGCCTGATGCGTGGCTCCGCTCATCTCTCGATGCATGCCTATGGCTGCGCCATTGATCTTTCGCCGACACGCTTCCCGATGGGGCGCAGCGCGCCCACTTTCTGCGCCGAAGTGCTCAAGGCCTTTGCCGATGAAGGCTGGGTGAACCTGCCACGTGATCGCATGCACTTTCAGGCCGCACGCATTTGATTTCCGTGCCGGACGGTTTCCGGCTTTCAACCAAACAGGTGACTTCATGAATGCCGATATGCTGGGCGGAATCATCCGCGCCATCTTCCCTTCCGTTTTTGCGTTTCTTGCGGGCCGCGGCACGCTGCCTGCGGGCGATTATGGTGCAGTGGTAACGGCCCTTGTCTCACTGGCCACGGCCGCCTGGTCGATCCACACCAACCAAACCGGCAAGACCATCAAATGAGCCTGTTGGCTTTGATCGCGGAATTGCTGCTGGCGCTGGCCAAATTAATTGGCATGGGCGCCAGCAGTGTGGGCGCGCGTGAAGAGCGCGCCACGGGTGCAGCCTTGCAACGTGAGGAGGACATGAAAAATGAGGAAGCGCGCATTGCTGCTGCTGCCCGTGCTGGCCTTGCTGTTGACAGGCTGCCAATCGGCAAAGATGCCGAAGATCGTGACCGCGCCCCCTGAGCCCTTGGTTTGTACCCAGTGGCTGCCCATATCCTTTGCTAGTAGGCATGACACGGCGGAAACTGTTAACCAGCTTCGCCGCGCCAATGCCCGCAGGCGCGCCTATTGCGCCGGAAGCTGAATGGCCCTGTTCATCCTGCGTTCAGCTAGGCCCGTCTATAGGGCAGAGTGTGAAATTCCGGGGGAGTAATTAAAGTGAAAGTGTTTCTGGTTTTGGTGATGATTCTAGCGGGCAACTTGAGCCAGGCTTCGGCCATGGACAAGCTGAGCCCTATTTCGCATCTGCTTGGCCAAAGCCAGGTCAATAATTCGCTTGTGGCTGACGGGGCCGCCAATTATCCAATCAAACCTTCCGATGCCGCCCTCATTGCCCAGCGCTCTGTGCCCGATTCCAAGGTGCTTAATGTCAAGCTCTTGCCCTCAGGGGAATATGTTGTAACCTTGAAAGCAGGGGGCAGCGTGCAGAAGGTGATGGTGAACGCCACAAGTGGCGCGACCAGCTAAGACCTCGCGCAAGCTGCCTTTCCTGATTGGAGAGGACAACATGCGCATTTTGGTGGTCGAGGATGACCGCGACCTGAACCGCCAACTCGTGGAAGCCCTGAAAGGGGCGGGCTATGTCACCGATAC
>JAYTIG010000591.1:0-3106 GCA_043731995.1 Hyphomicrobiales bacterium | reverse complement strand
GATGCCTTGGAAAGCAAGCGGCTTGGTTCGGCAGCCCTTGATGTGTTTGAAGGAGAACCGAAACTCAATCCGCGTTTTCTGAAGCTCGACAATATTCTTGTGCAGCCGCATCATGCTTCCGGTACGATTGAAACCAGAAAGGCAATGGGCCAATTGCTGCGGGACAATTTGAATGCGCATTTTTCTGGCAACCCGCTGTTGAGCCCGGTGCTATGAGTGCAGCGATGAAATCAATCGTCATCCATGCCGCCAAGGATTTGCGTGTTGAAGAACGCGCCGTTGAGGAGCCGGGCGCAGGCGAAGTTCAAATCAAACTCGCCATGGGTGGCATTTGTGGGTCAGACCTTCACTATTTCAATCACGGCGGTTTCGGCAGCATCCGGCTAAAAGAGCCGATGATCCTTGGCCATGAGGTGGCGGGCCACATCACTAAATTGGGCGCTGGCGTTAAAGACTTCGAACTTGGCGAACTCGTCTCCATTTCGCCATCGCGGCCATGCTATGCGTGCAAGTTCTGTCAGCAGGGCATGCATAATCAGTGCCTGAATATGCGTTTCTATGGCTCGGCAATGCCCTTCCCCCATATTCAGGGGGCCTTCCGTGGAGTTTTGGTGGCGGATGCGCGCCAATGCGTTTCCGCTGTTGGCCTGTCCCCTGGCGAAGCGGCGATGGCAGAGCCCCTGGCAGTGACACTTCATGCCACACGGCGTGCGGGCGAAATGTTGGGCAAGTCTGTTTTGGTAACAGGCTGTGGCCCGATCGGCATTCTTGCCATTCTCGCCGCAAGACGTGCCGGTGCTGATCTTGTCGTGGCGACTGATCTCAGCGATTTCACGTTGGCCATGGCCAAAGCGGCGGGTGCTGATCTCACCATCAACATGGCAAAGGAAGCGCACTCACTCGAACAATTCAGCAAGAACAAAGGCAGCTTCGACATTCATTATGAATGTTCGGGCGCAGCCGTGGCTCTTGCCGGCGCAATTCCCGCAATGCGACCGGGTGGCACAATTTTGCAATTGGGCCTTGGCGGCGACATGACAGTGGCCATGATGGCAATCACTGCAAAGGAACTTTCATTGAAAGGCTCATTTCGTTTCCATTCCGAGTTTGCAACTGGTGTCAGTTTGATGCGCAAGGGCCTCATCGATGTAGAGCCACTCATCACTCATGTGGTGCAATTGGACAATGCGCGCGATGGTTTTGAGCTTGCCAGTGACAGAAGCAGAGCCATGAAAGTTCAAATACAATTTTCCTGAATTCGGTAGTGGAGAGCGGATGACATTGCGGATTTTTGATCTTTCAGAAAGGCTTGCCCTGGTAACAGGCTCAAGCCAGGGCATCGGCTTTGCCATCGCAGAAGGCTTGGCCGAGGCAGGCGCAACTGTGATTTTGAACGGACGTGACGAGGCAAAGCTTGCCAGCGCTGTGCAACAGTTGCGGTCCAAGGGCTATAGAGCCAATTCCAATGCTTTTGATGTCACTGATGAAGCAGCGGTGACACGCGGGGTTGCAGAGATCGAAGCGCAACACGGATCCATCTCCATTCTCTTCAATAACGCGGGCATGCAATTTCGCACTGCACTTGAGGACTATCCGGCAGAGAAGTGGCGCGAGCTGATGCGCGTCAACGTGGAAAGTGCCTTTCTCGTCGGAAAGGCCGTAGCCAAGGGCATGATTGCGCGCAAGCAGGGCAAGATCGTGAATATCTGCTCGGTGCAAAGCGAACTGGGCCGCCCTTCAATTGCGCCCTATGCCGCAACTAAGGGCGCAATTAAAATGCTCACCAAAGGCATGTGCGCCGATTGGGCCAAGCATAATATCCAGATCAATGCTATTGGCCCCGGCTATTTCAAGACACCACTCAATCAAGCCCTGGTCGACAATCCAGAATTTTCGTCATGGCTTGAAAAGCGCACGCCGGCGGGACGCTGGGGCAGTGTTGATGAATTGATCGGTGCTGCAGTTTTTCTGGCATCAGATGCTTCCTCTTTTGTGAATGGACACATCCTCTATGTCGACGGCGGCATCACCTCGGTCCTCTAAGCCATTCAACGGTGCCGCCGTGGTGATGGGCGTCTCCAGTTGTGGCAAAACCACGCTGGGCGAAGCTTTGGCGCAAGCCCTCGGCGTGCGCTTTGTAGAAGGCGACAAGCTGCATCCGCCAGAAAACATCGAAAAAATGTCTGCGGGCCAGCCACTCAATGATCGTGACCGGTGGCCCTGGCTTACGAAGGTGGGCGAGGCGCTGCAAGGAACACAGGGTGTAATTGCGTCTTGCTCAAGCTTAAAGAAAGCTTACCGCGACCTAATCCATTCAACGGCAGGACGCCCGGTGTATTTCATTCATCTGCATGGTTCGCGTAAACTGCTCGCTGCCCGCATTGCTGCCAGAAAGAACCATTTCATGCCACCCACCTTGCTCGATAGCCAATTGGCAACGTTGGAGATGCCGTTGCCATCAGAGCCCCATCTCACTGTTGCGATCAACGACACACTTGAAACGCAGGTGGAAAAATCAATTGCGTTCTTGTTGCAGAGGGTTTGAGGCCATGGCGGTGGAAGTTGCTCTGATCGGTGCCGGAATCATGGGGAGTGCAATTGGTACGCGCCTTCTTGAATGCGGCCACAAATTGCATGTGTTTGATTTGGACGCTGCCAAAGTTGATGCCCTTGCCAGGAAAGGCGCAGTGGCCGCCATATCAATTGCGGATGCAGTGCGGAACTGCACCTTTGTCATTCTCAGTTTGAACAGCGCGAAGATTGTGCGCTCGGTCGTTTTCGGCGGTGGCGGGCTTGCCAGCGTCGGCAGGCCCGATTGCTTGTTGATTGATATGTCATCCATTGATCCGGGCGAAACGCGCGACATGGCTGCGCAATTGGCAGAAAGTTGTGGAATGGCATGGCTTGATTGCCCGTTGTCAGGCGGAGTTCCGGGAGCTCTGACGGGCAAATTGACCGTTATGGCCGGCGGAAACGAGGAAAACTTTGAGCGCGCACGCCCCGTGATGAATGACCTGTGTGCCAACTATACCCTGATGGGCGGAAACGGCGCGGGCCAAACCACCAAGCTGATCAACCAGCTATTTTGCGCCATCGCTTTTCAGGC
>JAYTIG010000590.1:0-8206 GCA_043731995.1 Hyphomicrobiales bacterium | reverse complement strand
GGCTGATGGCTGCAGCCATTCGCGATAACAACCCTGTGATATTCCACGAACATAAAGCGCTTTATGCCACCAAGGGCGAAGTACCTGATGGTGAGATTGTGGATACGCTGGGCACGGCCAAGATTTTGCGCAAAGGCAAAGACTGCACAATTTTAGCTCTGGCGATGATGGTGCATCGTTCGTTGGAAGCGGCTGAAATTCTCGCGCGTGATCATGGCATTGACGCGGAAGTGATTGATGTGCGCTCGCTGGTTCCGCTTGATACACAAACCATGTTAGCTTCTGTTGCCAAAACCGGACGCTTGTTTACTGTCGAAGAAAACCCACGCCTTCTGGGTTGGGGTGCTGAGATCGCGTCTATTATTGCTGATGAAGGCTTCTGGGATTTGAACGGCCCTATCGTGCGCATTACCACGCCGCATATTCCGCTGCCTGCGGCTGATCATTTGGAAGATTTGGCACTTCCTAATGCCGCGCGCATTGTTGAAAAAATTGTTCGTGTGATGAACGGCTGAGTCATGGCGCAAACCATCATTATGCCGCAGCTCGGCGAAACAGTTGCAGAGGGCAAGATCCTCACTTGGTTCAAGACCGTTGGCGATGACGTCAAGATTGGAGACCGTCTGTTCGAAGTCGAGACCGACAAAGTCACCATCGAGGTCGAGTCGGTTGTTGCCGGTAAGCTCACGGAAATCAAAACCGGCAATGGTGTTGTTGCCAAGGCTGGCGCTGTGGTGGCTGTGCTGGGTGGCGAGACAGCTGCCCCAGTCATCGCGACAACGGCCAAGCCGCAAGCGATGGACGCTTTCGAAGAAGTGAAAACCCCGCTCACCAATTACGGCAAGGCGCAAACACCTGAAGGCCTGCGCATCACTCCATTGGCGCGTCGTTTGCTCTCGCAAGGCAATGCGGATATGGCCGCATTGGCGCAATTTGCTGCATCAAAGAAACTGAAGAAAATCGAAGAGCAGCATGTGCGCACATTCTTGTCGGCCGCACCCGTTTCAAAACCGACACCTCTACCACCGCCAAGTTTCGCTTCCGGCGATGTCGTCACACTCAACACCATCCGCACAAAAACAGCGCAGCGTCTCACCGAGAATTGGCAGAACATTCCCCACGTCTTTCAGGCCATCGATGTTGATTTCACTGAAATCGAACTGGTTCGCGCGAGGCACAAGGAACGCTTCAAGGCGGAAACCGGAAGCTCACTCACCTATCTGCCTTTCATCGCGAGGGCCGTGTGCATCGCGTTGCAATCCTTCCCGCATATCAATGCGCGTTTTGATGGCAAGGCACTGACGCTCTCGAAAGATATCAACCTCGGCATCGCCGTAGACCTCAATCACAACGGCCTCGTGGTTCCGGTTGTCCACGCTGTGCAGGATTTCACCTTGCAAGGCTTGGCCAAGGCCATAACCCGCCAAATCGACAAGGCCAAGTCTGGCAAGATGACAGCAGCTGATGTGAGTGGCGGCACCTATTCCATCACCAACAACGGTGCATTCGGCACGTCCTTCACAACGCCTATCATCAATGCGCCGCAGGTGGCCATTCTCTCAACTGATGCCATTCGCAAAAAGCCCGCTGTAATCACCACCGAACTTGGCGATGCCATTGTGCCACGCCTCATCGGCACCGTCGGCCAAAGCTTTGATCATCGTGCTTTCGATGGCGCTTATGCGGCATCATTCCTGTCGAAACTCAAAGACACACTCGAAACCAAAAAATGGGCCGGAGAGCTGGGAGAAAACACATGAAATACAACAGTCCTTATGCAACCGCCTCCTGGGGCCAAATGGGCAAAGACTGGGAAGAAGGCATTGACTACAGCCGCATGTCGAAGGAGCGTTTGGCGAAAGCGCAAACGGCGGTTCGCAATGCAGGCCTTGGTGGCGTGCTGTGTTTCAACTTCGACAACATCCGCTATGTGACGGCAACGCATATTGGCGAATGGGCCCGTGACAAATTCTTCCGCTATTGCCTCTGCCCTGCTGAAGGCAGCCCTTTCTTGTGGGATCCTGCCCCTCCTGCAAAACGCATCTCTTCACCTTGGATTAAAGACAATGTGGCCGCTCCCATCACGACCATGCAAGGTGCCATTCCGCCAAGCCTTGGCGTGAGCCAAGATTTTGCCAAGCAGATTAAGAAAGCTTTGGTGCATTATGGCATTGCCAATATGCCACTCGGTATCGACATCATGGAACTCGGCATGTTGCGCGCCCTTGAGGCCGAAGGCATTGAAGTGGTGGATGGCCAGCAAGCGATGCTCGATGCGCGCGAAGTGAAAACTGGCGACGAGATTGAATTGCTGAAAATGGCCGCTGGCATGGTGGATGCCACCTATGTCGACATCGCCCGCGCCATTCGCCCCGGCACCAAGGAAAATGAACTGGTGGCCATTGCCAATGATCGCCTGTTCCGCATGGGCTCGGAGCGCGTCGAATGTGTGAACTCGGTTTCTGGTCGCCGCGGCCGCCCGCATTCGCACACATTCTCTGATCGCATGATCCAGCCCGGCGACATGATTTTCTTGGACATCATGCACAGCTTCAATGGCTATCGCACATGTTACTATCGTACCTTCATTTGCGGCCAACCAAATAACCATCAGATTGAAGCTTATGAAACGGCATCCAAATGGCTGAGCGCTTCGATGGATATGATTAAGCCTGGTGTGACGCCGGATGAAGTGGCCGCAGTGTGGCCGGATGCGCATGAGTTTGGCTACAAGAACGAAGAAGAAGCTTTCCTGCTGCAATATGGCCACGGCGTTGGCATGTCGCTGTGGGAGCGCCCGATTTTCTCCAAACGCTTCAAAGGCCAAGACAAGCCACTCAAAGAAGGCATGGTCTTTGCGCTTGAAACTTGGAAAGGTTCCAATGACGGTTCAGGTGCTGCCCGCATTGAGGAAGAAGTTGTGGTCACCAAAACCGGTTGCGAAATCATCACCAATTATCCTTCCGATCATTTGATCTCGTGTGGTCTGCCCGGTTGCGAGGTTGTGGGGTACTAGCCCGGCATGTCGCTCAATCATGCCAGCCGCATCCCCGTTACCCTTGTCACTGGTTTTTTGGGCAGCGGTAAAACAACGCTGATCAATGCTGGCCTCAAGTCGCCTGATCTCGCCAAGACGGTTGTTGTGGTCAATGAGTTTGGCGCGGTGGGGCTTGATCATCAACTCTATACCAGCAGCAATGACGCGGTGGTCGTTCTGGAAAATGGTTGCCTGTGCTGCACCGTGCGCACCGATTTGATTGCCACGTTAAACAGCCTCTATCATGACCGCGCGCGCGGCGATCTGCCAGATTTCAACAATGTAGTGATTGAGACAACGGGTCTCGCCGAACCTGGCCCAGTGCTGCAGGCCTTTCTGTCAGAACCCACATTGGATGGGCTTTACCGCGTGGTGAATGTTGTCACCGTGGTGGATGCAGTGAACTGGGACGCCACGTCAACAAATCATGACGAGGCGCTACGGCAGGTGGCCCTGGCGGATAATATACTGATTTCGAAATTGGATATGAAGGGCGAAGATAACTTCGCTAAGATCAGCGCCCAGTTACAAGCGATCAATCCCGCTTCGAAAATCGCACGCGCGGAGTTAACGCCTGAGGCTGTGGCCCCCCTGTTGATGCACAAAGGTTTTGATGCGGCTGACTCCATGGCTGATCCCACGGAGTGGCTATCGATTGCCAGCTATGAAGCCTATTCGCAGAAAATTGCTGAGCCGAATGGGGTAAAGAATCAAGATGTACCATCGCATCTCGCGGCCAAAGGCATTGAGAGTTTTGTGCTCACACGTTCAAACCCCTTGTCGCGTGAGGAGTTGCAGTTCCTGCTGGATGGCATCGGCCAAAATCTGGGGCCCAGCTTGTTGCGTGTGAAGGGCCTTATCAATATTCTTGAAGAGCCGGGCAAGCCTGCTGTGGTGCAAGGCGTTCAACACTTGCTGCACAATCTCACATGGCTGGAAAAATGGCCAAGCGCTGATCAGCGCACGCGCGTTGTGTTCATCACCCAAGGCATGGCGCAGGGCGATTTGAAAGATATGGTGGAACTTCTCGACCGCATGAGCAAGCGCACATTTGAAGCGCGTGAGCGCGCTCGTCTGGCGCGTGAAAAGGAAAAGGTGGCTTAAATGAAACGCATTGGTTGGATTGGCGCTGGCAAAATGGGCTTTCCAATTTGCGTACGCTTCAAAAATGCAGGTCATCCTGTCACTGTTCTGGCCCGCAACGATGCTGCAAAAGTTAAATTGAAATCGGCAGGTTTGATGCCTGCCAGCACAATCGCCGAAGTCGCACAAAATTCCGACTTTGTCTTTTCATCACTTTCAGATGATACGGCGTTTCACCAAGTCACTGCTGAACTTCATGACGCGATGCAGGAAGGCACCACTTTCATCGACATCAGCACCGTATCGCCATCAGTCTGTGCCGAAGCAGCGACTAATTTCAAGAAACACCACATCACCTATCTCCGCTCCCCAGTCTCTGGCTCCACCGCCATGGCCGAAGCTGGAACGCTCACTGCCGTCATCTCTGGTCCCCAGCAAGCTTATGATGAGTTAGCACCCATCTTTGCCGTCTTTGCCAAGAAAACATTTCATGTCGGCAAAGGTGAAGAAGCGCGCGTGATGAAATTGGTTTTGAACAGCATGGTGGCCGCCAGCTCTGCGCTTCTCGGCGAAGCCTTGGCGTTCGGCCTAAGCGGTGGGTTAGACAATTCGACCATGATGTCAGTGATCAACCAAAGTGCCGTGGCCTCGCCACTCATGGGTTACAAAACCGAAATGATCGTCAAAGGCGATTTCAAAGCCGCCGCAAGCTTGGCGATGTTGAAGAAGGATTTGGATTTGTTATTGAGCGCATCTAAAACACCGCTGCCCCTCAACGCGCATATTCATCAGATCTATCAATCCGCCATGGCCAAAGGTTTGGGCGAGGAAGACTTTTTCGTTCTCGTGCGTGAAGCACAAATTGCAGGAGCCACATCATGAGTTGGAGTGACACTAAAGGTCCGCGCATTGCGTTTCTGGGAACTGGCGCACAAGGAGCATCAATCGCTGCTGATTTTGCTCTCGCTGGCTTAGATGTCACCTTCATCGACCAATGGCCCGACCACATCGAAGCCATTCGTAAAAACGGCATCATGGTTAATCTGCCCACCCGCTCCATCAATGCCAAGGTGCCAGCGCTGCATCTTTGCCAGATCGCCGAAGTGAAAGGCCATTTCGATCTCGTATTTTTGGTGGTGAAAGCTTACGATACCAAATGGGCCTGCGAGATGATCAAGCCTGTGCTGGCGCCCGATGGTCTGATCGTGGGCCTGCAAAATGGCATGACGCATGAAGACATCGCCACCATTCTGGGCCGTGAGCGCACCATTGGCGCTGTTATTGAAATTGCATCCAACATGTGGGTGCCGGGTGTGACCAATCGCCAGAATGATCATGATGAATCCTGGTTCGCACTTGGTGCACTTGATCCCAAAACGCAGCCACGTGTCGAAACCGTCGCAAAAATTCTACGCCATTCTGGGCGCGTTGAAGTGATGGATGATATTCACTCAGCCAAATGGATGAAGCTTGTGGTCAATGCGGCCGAACTCATACCGTCAGCCATCGTCAATCTGCCACTCAATGATGCAGCGCGTTTTCCGGGCATGCTCGAGGTAATGCGCTTGGCCGGATATGAAGCCATGCAGGCAGCCCTTGCCGATGGTGCGCAGATCATTCCCATCATTGGCATGCCACCAATCACCACCAATCATCCGGAGCGCTATGTCGATCAGATTTTCGACGAAGTTCTCAAAACCTTCTCGCGCCCAGATACCCTGGTTACGTCCCTCCAAGATTGGAAAAAGGGCCGCCGCGCCGAGGTTCAGGAGGTGAACGGCTGGGTTGTGGACATGCTCGCCAAACATGGGCGGAAGTCACCGATGAACCGGTTGGTTGTAGAAATGGGATTTGAGATCGAACGTGGAAATCGTCAACCGGATGTTGAGAACGCGAAGCAGCTGATAAAAGCATATGGACAGATCAACACCGCAAACTCGTAATGTATCCGATTAAATCAAGCTGCTGGTAGTTGGACAGCCCGCAAAATCTCCCAACGACTTCAAAGCTAGAAAGTACAAGGTTGGACATACTAACCTTTTGATTTATTTAGCGCGCTTCAATCCTGTCGGGTGCGCCATCTTTTCAATAACTTAGCTGATTTGATTGGATGGCAAAAACTGAAAAATAGCCACCTAGCAGCCACGGAACAAGTTTTTCGGCTAACTTGGCCAAATCGATTTCAATTTTTCAAAGGAACCCGTTTCGTTCTCTGTGGCGCGCGAGATTATTCAAGTGCTCAGTTTTAAGCCCATGCAACGATGAGGAAGCACCACGAAATAAAAACTCCCTGTCGGCATCCGAAAGCCCGAGGTGGGCCAGGATTGCCGCGGCAGCACGGAAACCAATTTTACCTGCATAGAATGCTGCATCCCACAGGGCGGACAGTAGAAGCCCGATGTGGAAGGATAGGCATAGTCTGTCGTCGTCACAATTCGCCCAGACTAAGATATGTGATGCCCGGAGCAACGCCTTGTCGGAGATACTAGTGAGGGGGCATTAGCGGCCCTTTTTGCCAAGACGTGTTTCGCTTTCAAGTCCGTTCAGCAGGTTCACGACATTGAAGAAGCGCCGTCTGTGAAAGCCACGTTTGCAAAACGCCTCCCAAAATCGGATCCCCCAGAGAAGCCTTGGGCGATCATCACGACAATTGAGACAAGAAAAATGTCAATCATCCAAAACGGATTGATCGGGATCGCGCATGGGGTGATTTGGTTCCTGGGTTGAGGCCTTATCGATTGCCTCACTCATGGTCGACGTACCGATTGCCAGACGTTTCCCAACCTGAGCGACAAAGGCTTCGAAGCGTTGATTGCCTATGAGCCTTGAAGCGTCTTGTTCCGGCTTTGGCATCGGAGCGGTGACAGATAGGTAGTAACGGATAAACAGCGCCAAGCTTTCGAGGACGACAAACTGGTTGCGCTCATAGCTGGCAAACTGCTTTGCCAAGCGGTCAAGACGACGCGTTTGCCCCGCCTCGTGGGTTTCATCGCGCTGGGCATTGAGCATCCGGTCGAGTGCCTCATTGACCAATGCTGACTTGGAGGTCCGCTTCCGCACAGAAGCAAGTTCGAGCCGGTCAGCAACTGGATTGGTAAGATAGACAGTAAGGCGGGGTCCAGCCATAGGAGACCTCCCTAAAACACCGGAAGGGCGAAGTCGCCCTCCGACTTCTTGTTGGTGCTGAGACGTGTGCCGGTTGAACACGCCAGCGCATTTTTGTTTGCGTTAGATGATTGGTCAAAGAGCATTTTATTTGGCGACATTTGGTATCTACTTGAAGATGACATCCGGAACAGCTCCGAAGTAACCCAAGTATCGCTGCGACGGGCGATTTGTTCAATTGGGAAAGGCGAGAAAAGGCGGGCATCTCAGTCTGTCAGGCAATTAAAGCGATATAAGCTTAACTGCATCTGCGACATTCACTGGCAGTGAGATCAACGCGATGTGGCTCTCAAATTCTCATAAAATGCGAAACACGACACGTCTCATTTTTCAAACCTCGACATGATGCAGGTCGATGCGAATTATCCAATTCCGAGCCCTCGCTGCCTTGATCCCAAATTCCATGTAATGCCATTCGCATCGGCGGTTCCTTGTACCGATTTGCCTAGCCAATGTTCAAGTTGCGACTGCCACGGCACAAGCGTGAACTCATGGGCCCGTTGCACAATGGCGTATTTGCCGCTAGCCAATGTGACTGGCCGCAGATAGGTGCCAGAAACATTCTCCCCCTCGACGGGTTGCCATGCTGTGAGGTTCAACTCCTTTGAGAGCCGTTTGTTGGCACCCATTACATCACGTGCTCGAAGTTGATTCAACAGTTGCGGGGTTGGCCGAAAATCACCTTCTGACCCAAACTGTCCCAGCCCTTGCGACGCCAGCCATTGTTGACGTCGGCCAAGCGCTGTCTGTACCAAGCTACCATAGCCGGCAGCAGCTCGTCCCTCTGGCCGCGAAGAAAGAAGTTCGTGGTCAAGCCAGGTCGCACCGTCCGCTTCAACCAGCCGCCCAAGATTCATGTAGGAGAGAATGCGAAGCCGCGTTCTTTGTTTTTCGTCTTCGCCGATTGCTTTGTTTTCAACC
>JAYTIG010000589.1:0-3137 GCA_043731995.1 Hyphomicrobiales bacterium | reverse complement strand
GCAGGGTGAGGGCCACAGGAAGCTGGAAGGTGACCCCGAAGGCCAGCATCAAGGTCATCACGAAATCAAGATAGGCCTCGATGTCCGGCATCAGTTGAATGCCTGCCGTTGTGCCATCGCCGGTGCCTGCAGCCAGCGAATAGAAGAACTTGATCGCCACTGGCAGCAGCATGAAATAAACCAGCGCCGCGCCGAGGAGGAAAAAAACCGGTGTGGCAATAAGGTAGGGCAACAGCGCGTTGCGCTCATGCTTGTAGAGGCCAGGCGCCACAAAACGGTAAATCTGCGAGGCGATCAGCGGGAAGGCAACAAATAATCCGCCGAACATGGCAATCTTCAGTTTCACCAGAAACACACCGAGCAGCTTGATGGAAATCAGGCCCACGTCCTGCCCTGTGCCAACCTTGAAGGGCCGGATCAGGAAATGCAGCAATTCGCTGGAAAAATAGAAGGCCAGTAAAAAAGCCAATATGAAGCCCGCAACGCTATAGATCAGCCGCTGGCGCAATTCGATAAGGTGATCAATCAGTGGTGCTTCGGATGCGTCAATATCAGTTTGACTCATGACTGGCCCTCACCCAGCGCCCGGCCCTGAACACGGGTTTCACCCTCGGTTTTGGAACCGAATAACCGCGTGAAGTCTGTGTTGGAATCGAGGTTGGGAAGGTTGGGCACAAATGGGGCTGAGGTGATGACCGAGGCCGAGGTTTGTGTTTTGGAAGGCTCTGCCGTCACTGCGCTCGCAGCTCCCGCAAGTGCTGTCTGCACCGGGTTCATGGCGGTTGAAAGGCCGGACTTCAGGGATTGCAAATCCTGCTGGATGCCATCCATCCCGGCATCTTTCATGGCCACATCCACATGGCTTTGGAAATCCCGCGCCATGCCGCGCATCTTGTTCATGAACTGACCCAGGCGGCGCAACACAACGGGCAAGTCCTTGGGCCCGATGACTATCACCGCCAGCAGCACAATGACAACGATGTGCGAGAAACTCAGCCCGAAATCAAACATCGGCTAGGATACCAAAAGCCAAGCCTGGCAGGCTCAGCTTTTGACCTTTTCCTTGGTCTTGTTCACGGCTTCTTCGGCCGAAGCTTCCAGTGCTTTGCCATCGGCATCTTCGTCAGCCAGGCCCTTCTTGAAGCTCTTGATACCCTTGGCCACATCGCCCATCAGGTCAGACACCTTGCCTTTGCCGCCAAACAGAACAAGCGCAACTGCAATGATGATGACCCAGTGCCAAATTGAAAGCGAACCCATGTTAGAAACTCCTGAAACTGCAAGGTTGGGCGCAATATAGGCATGGCCACCGGGATTTGAAAGGCCAAATCACGTGAACGCAAAAGCTAAGCTTTCAGTGAAGTTTTTCTATCTTACGCGGCCGCAAAGGTGACGCGGTTGCGCCCTTCGCGCTTGGCCGCATAGAGCGCCTCATCGGCTCTCTTCAAAATGGCGGCGGGCGTGTCTTCAATCCCCTCCAGGCTGGAAACGCCAATGGAAATCGTCACCCGGATGTCTTTGCCATTGCCGATGGGCATGCCCTTGCCGGCCACCAGCTTGCGCAGGCGCTCGGCAATGGCCATGGCGGCGGGCAGGTCGGTTCCCGGCAACACAAGCACGAACTCCTCGCCACCTGTGCGGCAGCACATATCAACTGAGCGCGTGGATTGCTTGATGCGCCCCGCCAGTTCCTGCAACACCTTGTCACCTGCAGCATGGCCATGGCTGTCATTGATGGCTTTGAAATAATCAGCATCAATGGCCAACACACTGAGAACCTTGCCACGGTTGACATAGTGTTCCATCAAGTGGCTGAGATGGGTTTCGAGATAGCGGCGGTTGTAGAGCCCGGTCAGCGGATCAGTGATCGCCATCTCGATGGACGCTTTCACCGATGAGCGCAGCTGCTCTGTATAGCGCCAGCGCTTCACTTGCGTGTTGACGCGGGCCAGAAGCTCCTGCCTGTCCACCGGCCGCATGAGATAGTCATTCACGCCCATGTCGAGGGCACGCAGCAGGTTTTGCTGTTCAGATGGGTCAACCACCACAAGGATTGGCGTTTGGCGTGTGGTTTCATGCGAACGGAATTGCGAAACCAGACGCAAGCCGTCATAGCCTTCATTGCCCAGGCTGATGATCACCAACTCAAAAGGTTGTGGGGATTCGGTTGCAAGCTCCATGGCTTTCGCAGGATCCGGCGCCAGCGTGACACTGTGAATATCCGACAGTGCGGCCTGAATGCGCTCTTGGGAGGATTCGCGCCCATCGACCAGCAGGATATTACCGCCCGCATTGATCGCCGGATTATCAGGACGGATCAAAAGCCCGATTGAGCCGCTGGATTCCGCCCTCACCCGCAATTCATCAGTGAGCATCTTGAGGCGCACCAGTGATTTGACACGGCAAAACAGCGAAATGTCTGAAACTGGTTTGGTGAGAAAATCATCAGCGCCGGCACGCAATCCACGCAACCGGTCTTCCGGTTGGTCCAGCGCCGTCACCATGATAACCGGGATATGTTGCGTGGCCGGATTGGCCTTCAGCCGCAGGCACACTTCAATGCCGTCAATGCCGGGCATCATCACGTCCAGCAGGATGATGTCTGGTTTTGAGCGTTGCACCGCATCCAGCGCATCAAGGCCGTTCATGGCCGTGACAACCTCAAAATATTCCGCTGCAAGCTTCGCTTCAAGAAGCCGGACATTGGCCAGGATGTCATCTACGACGAGAACGCGCGCGGTCATGGCGGGATGTCTTACGAAGCCTTCTTCAAGAACCCGTCAATGGTTTGCAGAAAATTCATGACAGAAATGGGTTTGGATATATAGGCTTCGCAGCCGCCTTCGCGAATCTTCTGCTCATCGCCCTTCATGGCAAAGGCTGTGACGGCAATCACCGGAATGCGCCGCAGCTCATTATCTTCCTTGAGCCATTTGGTCACCTCAATGCCAGAGACTTCCGGCAACTGAATGTCCATGAGAATGAGATCAGGCCGGTGCTTGCGTGCCAATTCGAGAGCGGAAAGGCCGTCCCGGGTCTGCACCACGTCATAGCCATGGGCTTCCAGCAAGTCATTGAACAGTTTCATGTTCAACTCATTGTCTTCAACCACCAGCACGGTTTTCTTCATGTCAATA
>JAYTIG010000588.1:0-8239 GCA_043731995.1 Hyphomicrobiales bacterium | reverse complement strand
CATGCCCAACATGCGCGTGGCTTCGGCTTTCACATCGGCGATGGATTTCACCACTTTGACGCCGCCGCCCTTGCCGCGCCCACCCGCATGGATTTGCGCTTTCACCACCCACACCGGGCCGGGCTGCGCTTCCGCCGCCTTCACCGCTTCATCAACCGTGAAAGCAGGCGAACCCTTGCCCGTGACCACGCCAAACTGGCGCAAAACTTCCTTGGCCTGATATTCGTGAATGTTCATGTCGTCTCCATCTCCCAAACACGTCCCTCTCCCCTTGCGGGAGAGGGTGCCCGACAGGGCGGGTGAGGGGTCGCTCCGCATTCACCTTTGAAGTCTGAGCGACCCCTCATCCGGCGCATTCGCGCCACCTTCTCCCGCAAGGGGAGAAGGAAGAACTAACTAAGCCAACTCCGGTGCCATAGCCTTGGCGGCTTCCATCAATCCGTGAACAGCCGCAACCGACTTGTCGAACCCAGCCTTGTCATTGGCATCAAGCTGCACTTCAACAATGCGCTCAACACCGTTTTCACCAATCACGCAAGGCACGCCCACATAGGTGCCCTTCACGCCATATTGGCCATCAAGATAAGCAGCACATGGCAATACGCGGCGATAATCTTTCAGATAGCTTTCGGCCATCGCAATGGCCGAAGAGGCTGGCGCATAATAGGCCGAGCCAGTCTTGAGCAGATTGACGATCTCAGCACCACCATCACGCGTGCGCTGAACGATCTTGTCAATGCGCTCCTGCGTGCTCCAACCCATCTTGATCAAGTCCGGCACCGGAATGCCAGCCACGGTGGAATAGCGCGTCAGCGGCACCATCGTGTCGCCATGGCCGCCCATCACGAAGGCATTCACATCCTTCACCGAAACCTTGAATTCTTCTGCGAGAAAATGCTGGAAGCGCGCCGAGTCCAAAACACCTGCCATGCCAATCAGCTTGTTGGTGGGCAAGCCCGAATATTTCTGCAAGGCCCAGACCATCACATCCAGCGGATTGGTGATGCAGATCACAAAAGCATTTGGCGCATGTGCCTTGAGGCCTTCGCCAACAGACTTCATCACTTTGAGATTGATGCCCACGAGATCATCGCGGCTCATGCCCGGCTTGCGCGGCACGCCAGCAGTCACGATGCAGACATCAGCACCTGCAATGCCCTCATAAGAATTGGTGCCGGAGAGTTTTGCGTCGAAACCTTCAACACCGCCGGATTGCGAAAGGTCCAAGGTCTTGCCCTGCGGCAAGCCCTCGGCAATATCGAACACCACAATGTCACCCAGTTCACGCAGTGCCGCGAGGTGGGCAAGCGTGCCCCCAATCATGCCGCCGCCAATGAGTGCAATTTTCTTACGCGCCATTCTTCAACCCCTGTTGCAGTGCAAAAAGTGGGACAGTCCTAGCCCTGTTGAAAAGCAGCTTCAATAGTCATTTCGTGATTTGCGCCCATCATGCCGCCTTTTGCCACCAACTCTGGGATTGCATCTCGCGCAGCCGCGAAGCGGTGCGCAAGAATTCGCCCCTATGCGGTCCTGTCGTGCATAAGGCCTCAGGCGCAGCTTCGGCCGAGATCACCAGCCGCGTTCCTGCGTCATAAAGTGTGTCAATCAACAGAACGAACCGCTTGGCCTCGTTGCGCTCAGACGCCTTGAAAACCGGCACATGCTCCACAAAAATCGTCCGGAAATGCCGCGCGAGGGCCAAATAGTCCGGCGCAGCCAAAGGGTTCCGGCAAAGCTGATTAAAGGTGAGGCGTGCGCAGCCATGCGCTGCGTGAGGCACCACAAGCTTGCGCTCCAGGACCTCAATTTCCAACGTCTCTCCCGCCTCGCCGTCGGTCAGCCCATCCCAGATGCGGCCCAGCGCCACATCCGCCTTGGGGCCGAGAGGAAAAACATAGAGGTCAGCCGCTGTCAGCCGCCCCAAGCGGTAATCTATGCCATCTGCGAGATGGATCACTTCCAGCTGCTGCTTCAGCCGCGCAACGAAAGGCAAAAATAGCTGCCGGTTCAAGCCATCCTTGTAAAGCCCGTCTGGCGGCTGGTTGGAGGTGGTCACAATCACCACGCCGCGCGCCCACAGCGCTTCAAACAAGCGGCCCAGAATCATGGCATCGGCAATATCCGCCACCTGCATTTCATCAAGGCACAGCAGCTTGGCCCTGGCCGCAATGCCTGCGGCAATGTCGGCAATCACATCATCGGATTTGCTCTTGGCCCGCGCAGCATGGACCTCTTGCATGAAGGCGTGAAAATGAATGCGCCGCTTGGCCAGGTGGGTTTCCTCCAAGCCATTGAAAAACTGATCCATCAGCATGGTCTTGCCGCGGCCAACCGTGCCCCAGATGTAAAGCCCACGAATGGGTTCCGGCTTGCGCCAAAAGGCCAAGCGTAATGTGTATTCACCTGGAGCAATGCCCCACAGGCGCTCAATCAGTTTGTTCAGTTTTTTCTGGACGAGAGCCTGCGCCTCATCAAGTTTGGGCTGCAATGTTTATACGCCAATCTGTTCGATGAAACGGAACAGCAAGGTGTAATGCGCTGCCGTGATCACCACATAACCAAAGATGGCGATGCATAGCTGAAGCGTGGAGAGCGGCGCAAGGCCAGTGTCAATCTTGCGCGCCTTGAGATTGGCAAGCACGGCCAGCCCGCCAAACAACACCAGCACGATCTGGCTGAAAAAATAACCAGCAACGGCGATGATCACGCCAAAACTCATCAGCCCGATCCAGGCCTTGGAACCCACCATCCGCGTCAGCACCGAACGCAAGGCCACGCCGCCATCCAGTGGCTCGGCTGGAAGCATGTTGAACACATTAAGCCCTGCCGTGATGGCACCAATGATTGCAAACAGCGCCGCGCTATGCCACCCCAATGCCAATGGCACAAGGCAAGCCAGTGCCAGCAAGGCTGAAAAGCCGGGGCCCATGAGCGCCGAAAAAACGCTCTGCGCCTGGGTTTCAAACGGCATGCGCGGAACCGCAACAGCCCCAAGGAAAGGCAGAAACACGAGCCTGCCCCAAGGCTGACCAACAAGCCGAAACGCCAGCAAATGGCCAAATTCATGCACAGCCAGCGCAAACACCAGAACCAGCGCAAAATTCAAACCCACCATCAAGCCAAAGGCAACCAGAGAAATCAGGCCCGTCAAAACGGCCATCACTGTGCTGATCCAGAAATAGGGCTTCTCGTCCGGCTTGCCAGTTTCCGCCAGTCCTTTCAGACGGTAGGCCCCACCCCACAAGTCGGCTCTCGCCAAGAGCTGGGCCAGCAACAATCGCGGCCCCCAATAGTAACGCGTCGTCAGCCGCGAACCGCCATCAACAGGCGTGATTTCATGGCGGATTTCCAAAAGTTCATTATTGATCGAGTGACCCTCAAGCCCCTCGCGCAGCAAGACAACACGGCGCAGCGGCTCACGCTCAGTCACGCCAAAGAGTGCCTTGAAGCTGCGCATCGCCCCGCCAGCGCCGGGGCTGGAATAGGTCATCTCATAAGTTTCACCGGGGCCACTGACGCGCCGGGCCACAACCGTCGTGCGGCCCCAATTATCAGTCTTGCCATCACTGGGGTTGAGAATGTCCCAAAGCCGTTCCGGGCTCGCCTTCACAAAAAGTGAAACGGCAACATTCACGCGCGCGCGCAGGCCAAACAGGGCCATCAGCACCAAGATCAACGGGATTTCAGGCCCGATATGCTGAAAAATGCCCAAGTAAACGATCCCCACCTCCGAAAGTCTGAACTTAGCCCCGCATCGCTTAAGGATCGTAAACGCAAAGCAGGCAACTTAACCAAACGGGTTGTGCCGCAATTTTATGCTTAAGAAATATCAACCATGGGAACCTGCGGAGCAGCCACCATTGGCAAATGGCCCGAAGCCCGAGGATCATCATGCACTTCAATCATGCGCGCATAGGGCTTGAAGCCTGCTTTTTGATAAAAGCCCAGCGCGCGCGGGTGGTCATAGTGGCAGGTGTGAACCCATAACCTGTCGATCGGCCGCGCCCAGGCACGCTGCAAAGCTTCATTCATCAGCGCCCTGCCCAAGCCTGTGCCGATGGCCTTTTGTGAAACGCCAAAAAACGCAAGCTCGCATTCGGGCTTCTCGCGGAAGTTCAATTCCAGAATGCCGACGGGTGTTGCATCCTGCATCACCACGAAAGATTCAACATCAGGATCAGCCAGAATGGCTTTGAGTTTTTCATCCGCCATGACGAGGCGCGAGAACCACATCAAGTCCGCCCCCACATCGCGGAAGATGGCGCGGTGTATGGCAAGGTCTCCCGCACCCAGCCGCTTCAGCACAAGCCCATCGGGCAAGCCGCGGCCGATGTCCTTTGGGCGGGATTTCATTTCAAGACAGATCACAACATTCAGCAGCTTGCCGGGTGGAAGTTCATAATAGCCATTGGCAAGATCGAGCATCGGCATCAGGCAATTTTCTCTGGCGGCAAATGAATGGAAGGAATCCACAGATAGCCATCGCTGTCCAATAGCATGGCTTCACGCAGCCCATGTGGCTTGTCGAGGCTTCCAGCCAACACGGTGAAGCCCTGCTCCCGCGCCCTTGTCTCGGCCTTGTCCGGGTCAACACCATAGGCCCGAAGCTCAACCCCAATGCCTCGCGCGTCGGCAGATTGCAGGAAGCCATAAAGCGCATTGTTCCGGTATGTCTTGTCTTGATGCAACATGAAGGCCTGCCCGCACAGCTTGAGCGCCGCAAAAGCCTCAGTGCCAAACTCCAACTCAGCACCCAACACATCAGTTACAAAGCGCAGGGCTTCATCAACATCGCGCACGATGAGGTTGAAGACAAGGCCAGTGAGCGAGCGGCCATAGTCAGGTGCGGAAATGGCGGTGGAGGCAGACATGCCTCAACCTAACATGACAAATGGCGGCTTAATAGCGCGCGATGCTCAAATGCTCTTCTGCAGCATCGTGCCAGGCCAAAGTGCAAAACCGCGCCGCCTGGGAAACATCCATCCCCTTCTGGCGCACCGCAAGAAGAAAGAAGGCTGTTACATCACAGGCCAATTCGCCAACATCGCAGCAATCTTCATTCTCAAGAGCAGAATTGATCCGGCTTGCCGCAGATTTGATCATGTCATCCGCTTTCTGGCGGCCAAGGGCGCAGGTGCTGCGCCAGCTTTCCAGCATGTCAGATCGCTTCAACTCCACCACCACGTCTTCCTGAAGCACCAAGGGGATATTGCCGCGCTTGCGGATTTCACGAATAGGGGAATTTCCTGTCGCTGTCACAGGGCAGGAAAGGATGAAACCTTCGCCGGAAAACGCATGACGCATGACCAGACCTCACAAACAGATCCACAATCATGCGCTTGCCAAGTTGCGGTTTGGTTAATAGTTCAGGCCTCGTAGGGCAATGGCCCTGCACAGGACCAACCCCTTCTTCGCTGTCATTCCCGCGCAAGCGGGAATCTGTGTTCATTTCAAGCTGAGATGCCCACTTTCGTGGGCATGACGACAATGAAGGAGATTGGGTCAAAACTCATTTCGCCTTGGGCAGCAACCACTCGTGTTCCTTGGCATTGTGGAATTTCCACACCCGCTTCGGCCCGGCCATGACATTGAGATAATAGAGATCATAGCCATGAATGGTGGCGCAGGGGTGATAGCCCTTTGGCACCATCACCACATCGCCGTCTTCCACTGCCATGGCTTCATCGAGCTTGCGGTCATCAGTGTAGACGCGCTGGAAGGCAAAGCCCTGTGGCGGGTTCAGGCGGTGATAATAAGTCTCCTCCAGCAGGCTCTCGTGCGGCAGATTATTCTTGTCATGCTTATGGCTGGGATAAGACGACGTGCAGCCATTGGGTGTGATGACTTCAACCACCAAAAGGCTTTCGGCTGATTGATCCCACTCCGGCATGATATTGCAGACATAGCGCGTGTTGGAGCCCGCGCCCCGCGTTTCAATGCTCAGCGTTGCAGGGTCAATCACCTTCAGCGGCATGGTGCCCTTGGCTGGAGCTGTGCAAACGTTGATAACCAGGTCTGTTAGCGCCATCACCTGCCATTTGGCGTGGGGCGGAATATAGATGCTCCAGGGCTTGCCTTTGAATACATCCATGCGCTCGCCAAGGGTGCCTATTTCCTTGCCATCAACCACCACCCGGCCTTTGCCCGAAGTGAAGACGATGCAAGTTTCGCGCTTGGCTTCAAAGCCGCGCGCAATCTTGCCCGCCTGCAGCCTCCAAACCTCGTGGCCCACATATTTCCACTTGGCAGATTTAGGCGTGACGTCGATCACCTTGCCGGATTTCTTCCGGGATTTGACAAGCAGTTTTGGCATCAATGGGCTCCCAGCCGCGCATCATTCCAGAGTTTCACCAGCGAGGCATATTTCGCAGCCATATTATCAACTGCGGCAGTATCCGTCATTTTCCCTGCAAGCCATGCTTCTGCGGCTTCCAGGAATATCGTGCGGCCCACGGCAAAGCCCTTCACATGCGGTTTGTCTGCCACCGCCGCAAAGCCTTTGGCCAGTTCATCTTCCGGCGCATCCAGCCCCAGCAACACGATGCCACGGCACAACGGATCATTCTTGTCGATCACCTTGCCAATCTCGTCCCAAGCCGCACCATCGGCCTGCGGCTCCAGCTTCCACCAATCCGGTTTGATATTGAGATCATAGAGTTCCTGCATGGCACGGGCCACGGTGGTCTTGTCCATCGGGCCATTTTTGCCCGCGATGATCTCAATCAGCAACTCGCGGCCCACCTTGGTGGCCGCTTCAAAAAGTGTGCGTAGCTTTTGTTGTTGTTCCTGTTTCAAATCAGCCGGATCATCGGGATGATAAAAACACAGGCACTTGATACAATGCGTGACGGGCCATTCGACCAGCCGTGAGCCCACGTCTTGTGAGAACTCAAACCGCAGCGGGCGTGAACCCGGATCTTCCAAGGGCCGAGCAATCCACAAGCCCAGCTTTTCGGCATCAAACATCGCCTCGCGGCCATATTTGTCATCAAGCAACGTGCCATACCCCTGCTTGCCTTGCGACACCTTGGCCATGGCTTTGACGGCCAGGCGCTTGAAAGGTGAAATCTTGTCGCGCGAAACACCAACCTTGTCGGCCAGGTCTTCCAGATGCTTGCGATGGTCTATGGCGAAAGACAGGATTTGTTTGGGCAAGGCGCGGCGCGTCAAGGCCCAATGCAGGTGGTTGATGTTTTCATCCTTGCGCAGCGCGCGTCGCGGCGAACCGTTCTTCAGGAAATATTGCAACTCGTCCCATTTCACGTATTCCGGAGAACACAACAGGCGCGAAACCGCGAAAGCACCACAGGCATTGGCCCAGGTGGCGCAGGTTTCATAGGGCTCATCTTTCAACCAGCCACGCAAAAATCCCGACATGAAGGCATCACCAGCGCCCAGCACGTTATAGACTTCAATCGGGAACCCTTTGCCGACAATTCCTTCATCAAGAGATGAGGGAATTGCGGATGGATAGACCACACAACCCATCGGCCCACGCTTCAGTACAATGACGCCTTTGGAAATGGCGCGGATGCGGCGCAGCGCCTCCAGCGTGTCTTCAGTGCCGCCGGCAATGGCAACTTCCTCTTCAGTGCCAATGATCAGATCACAATCCGCCAGAATGGTTTGGATATGCGCCGTCACCTTGTCGGATTTGATATAGCGCTCCTCGCCCGCCGCGTGGCCGGCAAGGCCCCAGAGGTTGGGGCGGTAGTCAATGTCGATGACGATGCGGCGGCCATTGGCCTTTGCAATCTTCATCGCTTTGCGCTGTGCGGCATCAGTATTTGCGCGGGCGAAATGCGTGCCTGTCACCAAAAGGGCGCGGGCCGAAAGCACATAGGCTTCGTCCACATCATCTTCACACAAGGCGGAATCTGCACAATTGTCGCGGTAGAAAATCAGCGGAAAGGTTTTGTCATTCTCAACCGAGAGCAATACCAGCGAGGTGAGGCGTTCCTTGTCGGTCACAACACCTTGGGTGGAAACACCTTCCCGCGCCAACTGTTCGAGGATGAAGCGTCCCATCTGCTCATCACCCACGCGGGTGATGAGGCCTGATTTCAGCCCCAGCCGCGCCGTGCCAATGGCAATATTGGTGGGTGATCCGCCCGCTGACTTGGCAAAAGATGCAATATCTTCCAGCCGTGAACCGATCTGCTGGCCATAAAGATCAACGGAACAACGGCCCATGGTAATGACATCAAGGGCGGGCAAAGGGGTGGGCATGAAACACTCC
>JAYTIG010000587.1:0-3142 GCA_043731995.1 Hyphomicrobiales bacterium | reverse complement strand
TCACCCGCCAACCATTTTTTTCGATGAAATTTGAGACACTTAGGCATGTATATTCATGCATCGCTTGATCTTTGACGCGGCCGCCTTTGCCAACACCTTCACGGCCCACTTCAAATTGCGGCTTGATGAGCGCGATAAGATGGGCACCTTCCGCCACCAGATCGAGTGCGGGCATCAGGGCGATATGCAGCGGAATGAAACTCACATCGACAACAACGAGAGAGACATCCTCTGGCACTTCATTGCGGGTGAGATCACGCGCGTTGACACCCTCATGCAAGCGGATGCGCTCATCCTCCAGCATCATCTGGCCATGGCCCACTTCGATGGCGATGACCAGGCGGGCATCGCGCTCCAACAGGACTTGCGTGAAGCCTCCCGTTGAAGCGCCAATGTCCAGCGCCACACGGTTGGCCACAGGAATGTTGAAATGATCCAGCGCTGCGATCAACTTTAGCGCCGCGCGCGAAACATAGGCTTGCGCCTGATCCGCCACTTTAAGCACCGCTTCGGGATAGATGTTTTGTGAGGGCTTGCGCGCAGGCTCACCATTCACCAGCACGGTGCCGCGCAACACGGCATCGCGCGCCCGTGCCCGCGAAGCATAAAGCCCGCGTGCCACCAACGCTTCATCAAGGCGGAGCTTGGTTGGATGGTTTTTGTTTATGTCTGAATTCAAATTCGTCATGCCCGCGGAAGCGGGCATCTCCATTTAGTTTCTTGCGATTAAGAGGAAACACAGATTCCTGCTTTCGCGGGAATGACGGCTGTGGTGGCGTAGCTCACTCCACATCCAGCTTGGTGACACCCGTGGGTTTGCCCTGAGGAGACAAAGTGATCTTTTCAATGCGCGCTTCGGCCTCAGCCAGCTTGGACTCGCAATGCTTGCGCAGCGCCTCGCCGCGTTCGTAAATCTTGATCGACTCTTCCAAGTCCACCTTGCCGCTTTCCAGCTTGGCCACGATGGTTTCAAGCTCGGCCAGCGCCTTTTCAAAATTCATTGCCGCAATGTCGCTGGCTTCAGCCATTTGTCTCGTCTCCATCATTCATGATCGCCTCGCCATGCATCAGCGCCTGCAAATGCACGCCAACGCTGCCGGCCAGGCCTTGCAAATCATAGCCGCCTTCAAGCACAGAAACAATTTTGCCGTCGCAATGGGTGTCGGTAATGGCCATCAGCTGCAGGGTGGCCCAGGCGAAATCTTCCTCTTCCAGCTCGAGGCTGCCCAGTGGGTCACGCACATGGGCATCGAAACCAGCAGAAATGATTAGCAATTCCGGCTCAAACAGATTGAGCGCGGGCAGGATAATGTCTTCCATCGCGGTTTGAAATTCCGCCCGGCCATCGCCCGCCTTTAAGGGCGCGTTGAAGATATTGCCCACGCCGGTTTCACCACGCGCGCCCGTACCGGGATAAAGCGGCATCTGGTGGGTGGAGCCATAGAACAAATCTTTGTCACTCCAGAAAATATCTTGCGTGCCATTACCGTGATGCACATCGAAATCGACAATGGCCACGCGCGTGAGGCCGTGGGCTGCGCGGGCATGAAGGGCCGCTATGGCGGCGTGGTTGAACAGGCAAAAGCCCATGGCGCGGTTATGCTCGGCATGGTGGCCGGGCGGACGCATGGCGATGAAAGCATTTTGTGCCTCGCCCGCGATCACGGCGTCAACCGCAGCGCAGGAAGCACCCACCGCGCGCAAGGCGGCGGGCAGGGTGCCGGGGCTCATCACCGTGTCGGCATCGAGATATTCAAAGCCGTGTTCAGGGGCAGCGGCCAGAATGCGCTGATAATGCTCTTCAGTGTGGGAGCGGAGGATTTGCGCTTCCGTGCCCAGCGGCGCCTCGCGGTGAATGGTGGATTTGAACAGCGGCGAACGGATCACCTGATGCACGGCGCGAATGCGGTCTATCCGCTCTGGATGCCCCGGCGGCGTTTCATGAGCCAGGCAGGCGGGATGGGAATAAATAAGCGTGGGCATGGGGGGTGAGTAGCCCATGTTGATGATGGATGCCATAGCCCCGCAAGACAGCGCACGCTTCTGCGGTGGTTCAAGCCTGCCGCAGGAGACTCTGCTTCAGTTGGCAATCAGCGACAGAATATGCCCCGCGGGGTCCTTGAACCAGGCAATCGCTTTGGGACCTCGGTCGCCGGGATTGGACCGCATAATGCCTTTGGTGTCGGTCCTGATGTCCTTCTCGTCATAGGATTCCATAAAAACACCGCGCAAGACGAGATCATCTACCGCCTCGTCGATGTCATTGACGACGAAGTTGAGGATGGTGTGCTCGGGCGGGTGATAGTCATTAGAAGGATAGATGAAGACTGGTGGCCCGCCGCCACCCAGATGCAATTCCAGGCCCATTGGCGTTTCCTGCACTTCAAGGCCTAGTGTCTTGCCATAGAATTTCTTGGCCTTGCCTATGTCGTCAACTGAAAAGCTGGTGAATGATTTCGCTGATCTCAAGTCCATGACTTGCACTCCCATGGTTGGTAGGTTGTATTGCCGGTTTTGATAACGTCTGGCAGAACCTGTGGGTTCCGCCAATGACGGCTGATGAAACAACTATTTTTCCATCGGAGTTGATCGGCCCAACCCGAGCACCTGCAAGAATTTTGACTTGCCAAAACGAGCTTAAACAAGTGCTTTGAAGGTGTTATGGTACTGACTGAATTTCCTTCAGGTGTTTCCCTTCATGCGGTTTATCATTGGTTTTCTCTCTGGCATTCTTGGCGCGCTCGCCGGATGGTTTGGGCTTGCCATGCTTGTCATCAGCCTGGCGGGGCCAGACCGTGATGGCGGCATTGCGATGAGCGCGTTTTTTCAAATCGGGCCCATCGGTGGCATCGTCGGCTTCATTGCCGGCGTGCTGCTATTCGCCAAATTTGGCATGGTGTCTAAAGATAAATCGCCGACCAATAAAGAGCTGCCCGAAGCAGCACCTGCGCCCGCGCGTAAGCAAGTATCGCCAGTCTTTGCTGTCCCAGTTCTGCTCGTGGTGGGCGGCCTCGCCTGGTGGGGCTGGTATGAACTCATCCGTTCGCCTTACCTTTCGCACGGTTTCATGACGCTTGCGCTGCAATTCAGGCTTCCGGCTGGCATGGCGTTGCCGCCCAGCGCGGATGATGTGCATATCACC
>JAYTIG010000586.1:0-3145 GCA_043731995.1 Hyphomicrobiales bacterium | reverse complement strand
ATTTCCTGTGGAACAGCAGGCGTGGTTGGCAACAGGGCGGCGCTGCGATGGCCGGTGGCCCCGGCACTTGGCGCGGCCGCTGTGGCGGGCGCGGCATGCGTGGCCCCTTCACTGGCAATCAGGCTTTTGATGAGCACCAGATGGAAGCGATCAACAAGCTGCGTGAAGAGCGCCGCGCTTTCCATGAACACCGCGCCGCAGAGCGCGCCAAACGCGACACTGAGGCCTATGAAGCCTTCCGCGCCGCGCAGGCCGCAAAACCTGCCGAAGGCGATGACACCACAAAAATCTGATCAGCCGCTGGCTGTTGGAATATGAAACTTGCGCATCTTTCTCATCGCAAGCTGTTCAGCTTGCTCGACCGATGCGTCTGAAATTGATACCCTGCGCCGAACCTCCGGCGCAGGTTTCTGCGTGAGGAGTATTGGAATGTTTGGCCACCTGATGAATGACAAAGACAGAAAATGTGGCCCACGGTGGGGCTTCGCACGGCGCGGCGGTGGCGGCGGGCCGCCTTGGGCGCGCTTTGCAGGCATGGGTGGCTTTGCGCCCGGCGGCCCGCGTGGGCGCATGTTCGCGCAAGGCGATTTGCGCCTGCTGCTGCTCGCCTTGATTACCGACCAGCCCTCGCATGGCTATGACCTGATCCGCACTATCGAAGCGCGCTTTGGCGGCAACTATGCGCCAAGCCCTGGCACGATCTATCCCACACTCACTTTTCTGGAAGAGCAGGGCTTGATTGCGGCGCGGCCCGAAGAGGGCGGCAAGAAATCCTATGAAGCCACGGCCGCTGGCCGCAAGTTTCTAGAAGACAGTGCCGCACAAGTTGAAGCGCTGATGGCGCGTATTGATGTAATGGCGCGCGGCAGCGGCCATGCGCCGATGCCAGAGGCCGTGATGCACGCCATCCACACGCTGCGCGCCGCCGTGATGGGCCGCTTCGGCGGATGGACAGCCCAGGAGGAAGCGCGCGTGCGCAAGATTTTGGAACAAGCCGCGCGCGATATTGCCGGCGGGACAAATCCCAAGGGCTAACGCATTTCAAACAGCTCGTGATGGAAATCACTGCTGGCAAGGCCGTGGCGCATGAGATCAAGCTTCAGCGCCGCCGCAAAAGCGTTGGGCCCGCAAAACCAGATGCTGGCGTTCTTCCAATCCGGAACCGCGCCTCGAATGCGCTCACCCGTCATGCGGCCATGGATCGGCGTGATGTTGAGATGCAGATTCACTTTTGCGGCAGCAGCGTCGGCCCGCATCAGGTTATAGGCCTCGCTGTCTTCGACCGTGTCGGAGTGAAACAGATCGATCTTCTGCGCGTTTCCACCATTCGAAAGCATTTCCATGCGCGAAATGAAAGGCGTGATGCCGATGCCGCCGGAAATCCAGATCTGGCGCGGCTTGGTGCTTTCGAAATTGAATTGTCCATAAGGCCCTTCAACCACCAAATCGGCACCGAGCGGCAGCTTGCTGTTCAAGCCCAAGGTCGTGTCGCCCAGTTCCTTCACGATGAAAATGATGCGATGGGTTTGCGGGTTCCAGTTTGAAGCAATGGTGAAGGGATGGGCTTGCCAGCGGTTGCGGCCGCGGATGAAGGCAAATTGCCCTGGCTTGTGGCCTTTCCAGCCAGGCTCCATTTCCAGTTCAACGCGCAGGGTTTTCATTTCCGGCAGATAGAGTTTGTCGATCACCTTGGCACCCACGCTGCGGCTCGCGCCGTTCAATCGCGTGAGGGAGAGGAGCGCTGCGATGGAGCCAACAGCATAAATTGCCGCCATCACCCAGCCGATGGGCTGTGTCCAATAGCTGGTCTTCATCAGCAGCACGGAATGGAATGCAAGCAGCAAGAACAGCACGGGCATCAACCGGTGGGTGAGAGCGAAAATGTGATAGGGAATTTTCTTGATCAAGGCGATGGCAACAAGCGCCAGCAAAACCCACAGCGCAGGCTGGGCCACGCCATGGGCCGTGCCATGCAGGCTTTCCCACACGGTTTGTGAAGCTGCATCCGCGGCTGTAGGTGGACCGTGGCGGCCGTCCGGGCTGGTTGCAGTCAGCCAATGTACAATGCCAACTCCTGTGCCGATGATGCCGAGCCATTTGTGCAGGCGGTACATTTTATCAAGCCCGCCCATATAGGGCTCAAGCCAGGCAGGGCGGGCCGAAAGCAAAGTGGCAAAGGCCATTAGCCCAATTGCAACAAGGCCCGAAAGCTGCGTAAATGAAACGCCAAATTTATCGGCATCGTAGGGATAGAGATAAAGGCTATCGGCCAGCCACCATGCGCCGATGACCAAGGCCAGAAAGCCCAGAAAAAACACAAATGATTTGCGCATTATTGCTGCCCCAATATTTGATTCCTACGGCCATTCAGGCCCTGTTGATGCAGCATGTTGCGTGCCGCATGCAGGTTTGACGGAAAGGTTACATCCCATCTGTCGGTAGCGGACTTTACTTAAATTTGAGGTTGCGTACAGCCACGGCAAAAAAGAAAGCGCGCCTCTGCCGGGCAGAGACGCGCTCTTGTTGATCACGCGCGATTGCGGATCAGAAGCTTTAGAACTTTACGCGCAAACCAGCCGTAACCTGGTGTTCCGGAACCGAGGTGCCGGAAGAAACGATATCGTGGAAGTGATAGCCCACATCCACCGCCAGGTTGTTGGTCATGTCATAGGCAACACCGGCAGCAAGGCCAACGGCAACGCCCTGATTGTTTGGCACGAGTGATGAATTGTCAGACCACTGCCAGCCATAGCCAAGGCCAGCGCCAACATAAGGCGTGAAGGCTGAGTCATTCTTCCAATCGAAATACACATTGCCGAGAACCAAGCTGGTGTTGACCGAGGCTCCAGGGGCAACGGTGTAGTTGCCAGACCAGTTCCAAGTCAGGTCGGTGCGCAGGTTCGGATCAAACTGATAGCCAACGCCAGCGCCACCAGTGAAGGCCCAAGGCGAAGTGGCCGTGCTCCAATCGAGCCAAGAGCCACCCAAATCACCACGGAAATACAAACCGCTGGCACTGGTTTCTTGTGGGGCAGGTGCTGCATAATCAGCAGCCTTGGCAACGCCAGCAAGCGGCACAAGGGCGAAGCTCGCGAGCAAAACATTCATCAGATATTTCATAATCCACCTCGAATTTACACCATCA
>JAYTIG010000585.1:0-3151 GCA_043731995.1 Hyphomicrobiales bacterium | reverse complement strand
GTTATGGGACCCGATGAGTTCCGTGGCCCTTGCCGCCGCCACCGGAGCATCCTTTATTCGCGAAATCATGACAGGTGTCTATGCCTCTGACATGGGGGTCTGGAACACCAATGCCGGCAAGGCTATGCGTTACCGCAATCATCTCGACCGTGGTGACATGGCCATGATGTTCAACATTTCGGCCGAATTTGCAACCTCGATTGACCCCCGCAGTATGGCAGACCGAGCGCGCAGTGCGGTTTTCTCAAGCGTTCCCGATGCTGTTCTCGTTTCCGGTGCCATCACCGGCGAAGCGCCTGCAATGCATGATTTGGCGGCTGTGAAGGACGTCTTGCCAGATACGCCTGTACTGGCGAACACAGGTGTGAAGCTAGGGAGCATAGCGGAAGTCATGCGGCTGGCTGATGGTTGCATTGTAGGCTCTTCCCTCAAAGTGAAAGGCCATACGTGGAATGCAGTTGACCCTGACAGGGCTGCAAACTTCATGGCGGCCGCCCGCAAGGCACGGGGCCACTGATATGTCTCTTGCTGAACGTCTGTCATCGCTCACTCGTGGATTGATGTTGATCCCAGGTCTGTCGGGTTATGAAACGCGGGTGCGCAAAGCCATCGCCCAGCTGATGACAGCTGCAGGATTCACCTGCCACACTGATACCATGGGCAATCTGATCACTACACTGAAAGGCACCGGGCCGTCAGTCATGTTGTTTGCACACATTGATCAATTGGGATTTGTGATTCGCAAAATTGAAGCGAATGGATTGATGCGCCTCGAAAGATTAGGTGGCGTGCCGGAACGCGCCTTGGCATCGCAGGAAATGTTAATCTGTGTGGCGGTAGGAAAGGATGTTCCCGCCATCATCACAAACAAAAGCCACCATGCCACGGGCCCCGATGAAAAATATCGTGTGTTGCCCTATCACGAAATTACCTTGGACGCCGGCTTTTCATCGGCAGCACAGGTATTGGAAGCTGGCGTCAATATCGGCTCCCCCGTGGTCTATGCGCCGCGTGCATTCGAAATGGCAGATGGAAGAGTTTGCGGCACCAGCGTGGACGATCGCGCGGCTTGCGCTGTCATGATTGAAGTTGCGCAAGCTTTGGCAAAAGCAAAATCCCATCCCACGGTGCATTTTGTATTCTCGGTGCAAGAGGAGTTTAATTTGCGCGGTGCACTTCCCGCTGCGCAAGCGTTGATGCCAGACATTGCCATTCAGCTTGATTTGATCTTGGCAACCGATACACCTGATTTGGCCGCGCGCGGCGATGTGAAATTGGGTGGCGGGCCGGCAATGAGCATGTTCTCTTTCCATGGCCGCGGCACCTTGAACGGAACACTTCCCCACCCAGCCCTAGTGCAGTTGTTTGATATCTCCGCTATGCGCTTGAAGCAAAATCTGCAACGCAGCGCCCATATCGGCGCGCTCACCGATTCATCCTATGTGCAGTTGGTGGGCAAAGGTGTTGCCTCAATCGACTTGGGCTTTCCGTGCCGCTACACACATTCTTCGCTGGAGATGTGTGACGTGTCTGATCTTGTGCAGCTCACGCAACTGCTGATCGATGGCTTGTCCGCAATCGGCCCCGATTTCAGCCTGAACCGTGATGATTTTCGGCAATGAAATATTTTCTCGGCATTGATATAGGCACCTTTGAATCAAAAGGTGTTTTGATTGATGCGGAGGGCCAAGTAGTGGCAAGTGCCGCACGCCCGCACAAAATGCTTGTGCCCCAAGCAGGTTGGGCTGAGCACGATGCCGAACAGGATTGGTGGGGAGATTTCAAATATCTGTCCAACCGCCTGATTGCTGACAGCAAGGTCGATCCCAAATTCATTCGTGCCGTCGGTGCCAGTGCCATCGGTCCCTGCATGTTGCCTGTTGATGAGGCTGGTAATCCGCTGATGAATGGTGTGCTCTATGGGGTCGACACGCGCGCTGCCGCCGAGATTGAAGAATTGAACGCCCGCTATGGCACTGACATTCTGCTGCATGAAACTGGTAACGCGCTCACATCACAATCCGTCGGCCCAAAAATAAAATGGCTGAAAAACAATCGACCTGAACTTTACAAAAAGGCCCATAAATTCATCACCTCTACCACATTTATTGTGCAGCGGCTGACTGGCAATTATGTGATCGATCATTATTCAGCCGGCAGTTGGGGGCCGCTTTACTTACCAGACAAATTGGGCTGGGATGAGCGTTTCGCCAGCACGATCACACCACTTGAAAAGTTGGCTGAAATCAAATGGACGACTGAGATCGCTGGTCACATTACTGAGAAAGCGGCGCGTGAAACGGACTTGGCAGAAGGCACATCCGTTATCACCGGAACGATTGATGCCGCTGCCGAAGCCGCCAGTGTCGGCGTGCTTGATCCCGGCCAGATGATGATAATGTATGGCTCCACTGTGTTTATCATTCTTGTGGTTCCAAGGCGCGTTGATGATGCCAAGCTGTGGTCGGCACCATGGCTGTTTCCTGGTGAATTCGCGTCTATGTCGGGATTGGCCACCAGCGGAACTTTGACCCATTGGTTCCGCGAAAACTTCGCTCGGGAATTTGCTGATGCCAAACAAGCCTCCATCGCTCTGGCAAAAGAGGCTGTCACTTCGCCCGCCGGAGCCAAGGGACTGGTGATGTTGCCTTATTTTTCCGGCGAACGCACACCGATCCATGACCCGAATGCCAAGGGCATTTTGTTCGGCCTCAATCTCACGCACAGCCGCGCTGATATCTACCGGGCATTGCTTGAGGGCATAGGCTATGGCACAAATCATATTGTTGAAACTTATGCTGCAGCAGGCATTGCGCCCACACACGTCGAAGCTGTCGGCGGCGGCACCAACAACGATGTTTGGCTACAGGCCACCTCTGACATCACAGGACTTCTTCAACATTTGAGATCAAAGACCATGGGCGCCAGCTATGGCAGCGCATATCTCGGTGCCATTGGTGTGGGCGATACAACCCGCACAACCATTTCGCGATGGAACACTGCTGAAAAAATAATCACGCCAAATGCTGCCGCAGCAAAAATCTATAACGAGTCGTATCAAATATTTCGAGCGCTCTATGACCGAAATCGCGATTTGATGTTGTCTTGATTTTTCATCCGCCCTCTTCGCAGCGCAGCATGAATTTTATTT
>JAYTIG010000584.1:0-1080 GCA_043731995.1 Hyphomicrobiales bacterium | reverse complement strand
CTTACGTTTGGCTGGTGGATGACCAGAACAAGGTCAAGGCCACACCCGTCAAAGTGTCACGCTATGAAGGCAACGACGCCGCCATCGCCGAGGGCTTGAGCCTGGGCCAACAGGTTGTCATTGAAGGCCAGGCCAAACTGTCCAATGGCGCCGAAATTCGAATCGCCAAACCGGGTGAAGCCCAAGGCAGTGCCAAACCGGCAGATGCCAAAACCACTGATGCAAAGGCGCAGGCCGCAACCGGCGCCGAAGCGGCAACACCCGACGCAAGCGCCAAGCCCAAGGCCAAATCTTCAAGCGGAGATCAGCCGCAATGAACATCTCAACCTTTTGCATCAACCGCCCCGTCGCCACCATCTTGATGTCTGTGGCCGTGCTGCTTGGCGGCCTTTTCGCTTGGCAGCTTTTGCCTGTGGCGGCCCTGCCCCGCGCTGAATTTCCGACCATCAGCGTCTCGGCCGACATGCCCGGCGCTTCGCCCGACATCATGGCCACATCGGTGGCAACCCCACTCATCAAACAATTCTCCACCATTTCTGGAGTGGACACAATTTCCTCCTCCAGCTCGCTCGGCACCACAAATATCACCATTCAGTTTGTGCTGAACCGCTCGATTGATGCGGCCGCCGCAGATGTTCAGGCTGCCATCAGCCGCGTATCGCGCAACCTGCCCAAGGACATGACTGAGCCACCGAACTACCGCAAGGTGAACCCTGCGGATGCGCCGGTGATGCTGCTGGCCATCAAGAGCGATCTCATTTCGATGACCGCTCTCGATGACATCGCCGAGAACATCATCTCGCCAACACTTTCCACCATTGATGGTGTGGCTCAGGTGCAGATTTTCGGGCCGCAGCAATATGCCGTGCGCATTGAGATGGACCCGGATGCTCTCGCCTCAAAAGGCATCACCGTCGGCCAGCTTCAACAGGCCATCGCATCCGTGAATTCCATCAGCCCGTTGGGCACATTGACGGGCGGGCCACAACAACTCACCCTTATTGCCAACACCCAGTTGGCCAATGCGGCGGAGTTTGGCAATCAGGTCATCGCCCTGCGCAATGGCAGCGAAGTGCGGCT
>JAYTIG010000583.1:0-3160 GCA_043731995.1 Hyphomicrobiales bacterium | reverse complement strand
AAAATGAACGCAGCCAACGTTGCAGCCAGCTTGCCTCCATAGCCAATCATGGAATCAATTTTGCCTTTCTGTCAATAAGTAAATAAATCTGATTTATTATTGACAGCCGTCGCCTATTGGGCAAAGTTTCCATACAAGCAAAAGAAACCGGACAAACCGGCGTCGGAAAGTTCAAGTGAAAATTGAACAGAACATAGGCAAGGAAGCGCGCATGGAGGCCCGGGGAACCACCCAGGTTGGCGTGCGCCTTTACAATGAGCGGCTGGTGCTTTCGCTGATCCGCCGCCATGGCATGTTGCCAAAGGCCGAACTTGCGCGGCTCACCGGCCTTTCGGCGCAAACCGTTTCCGTGATCGTGAGGTTGCTCGAGAAGGACGGGCTTGTCATCAAGGGCGAACCCTTGCGCGGCAAAGTAGGCCAACCTCTTGTCCCCTTCGCGCTCAACCCCAATGGCGCTTTTTCAGTGGGCCTCAAGGTTGGACGGCGCTCTTGCGATTTGATGTTGATTGATTTGGCGGGCAAACGCCGCAGCGTGGTGCGCCAGCCCTATCATTTTCCAACGGCACGGCAATTCCTGGATTTCGCGCGTGACGGGATGGCGCAATTGTTACAGGGTTTCACACCGGCCATGCGCAAGCGCATCTCTGGCCTGGGTATTGCCGCACCCTTTGAACTGTGGAATTGGGAAGAGGAAGTTGGTGCCCCCCATGACGTGCTCGAAAGCTGGCGCGGTTTTGACCTGATGGCCGAATTGGCCAAACTGTTCGAATTCCCGGTTTTCTCTTGCAATGACTGCACCGCCGCCTGCGCCGCCGAGTTGATATTTGGCCATGGCCAGTCGCTGCGTGATTTTGCCTATTTCTATATCGGCTTTTTTGTGGGCGGCGGCATTGTCTTGAATGGCTCACTGTTTCAGGGCCGCACAGGCTATGCCGGTGCAATGGGGCCAATTCCCGTGCCAGGAACCAATGGCACGGAGCAGTTGATCAGGCATGCGTCCACTTTTACCTTGGAGCGCATGCTTGCCGCCCAGGGCCGCGATCCGCTGCAGCTGTCGCGCAACCTCGATAGCTGGGCTGATGTTGGCCCGGCCCTTGATGATTGGATTGAAGAAACGTCCCGAAGCCTGGCCTATGCATGTTTGGTGGCTGCGTCCGTCGTCGAATTTGAAGCGATGGTGATTGATGGTGCCGTGCCAGCCGATGTCAGGAGGCGCATTGTCGAAGGCACCAAGACCCATTTGCAGAAATTGGATCAGCGCGGCGTTGCCCCATTTGTCATTCTTGAAGGGAAGATGGGCACGGACGCGCGCGCGCTGGGTGCAGCAAGCTTGCCCTTTTTTGCGAACTTCATTATCGATCGTGAAGTCTTGTTCAAAGAGGCCGTTTGATGCTCAAAGGCTTAAGTCCCCTGCTGGGGCCCGATCTGCTCAAGATCCTTCGCGCCATGGGCCATGGCGATGAGATTGCCATTGTTGATGGCAACTATCCTGCCGACACCGATGCCAAACGGCTGCTGCGCATGGATGGCCATTCAGCAACGGAAGTCTTGGACGCGATTCTCTCGGTCATGCCGCTGGACGAGATGGTGCCGGACTCGGCTTTCCGTCCCGCTGCTTATCTGGATCCAAAGCGCATGGAGCCAGTCTTTACAGAATTTGAGACAATCGTGAAAAAATGGGAACCCAAGCGCCACCTCAGCAACCTGGTAGGCGCAGACTTCTACAACAGGGTTAAGGGCTGCTATGCCATCGTCGCCACCAGCGAGCGACGGCTCTATGGCAATATCGTATTGAGGAAGGGCGTCATCCACCCTTGATCTTTCTCTCACACGGCCCGATGAGAAGCCATGATCATTCTCGCCATTGAAACCTGTTTCAACCGCTGCGCCACTTGCCTTTATGACAGTGCCGCCGGGCTGGTGCTCGCGAGCGAACAGCAGGAGATGGAGCGCGGCCAGGCCGAGGCATTGGCACCCATGGTTCAACGCGTCCTGGACACGGCTGCCGTTGGAATTGAATCTGTCGCGCGCGTTGCAGTGACAACAGGTCCCGGAACCTTCACGGGCCTTCGCATCGGCCTCAGCTTTGCACGCGCCCTGGGCCTGGCGCGGAATATTCCAGTGATTGGCCTTGATAGCCTGCGGGCCGTGGCCCTTTCTGTTGAAATAAATGATGGCGCGGCGATGATCGCACACAAGGCGGGCCAGAGCGGCTTTCACTATGTGTTGCGAGACATCAAATCCACCTCGCTCGAAATCATGAAATCAGAACACCTGCAAAGCCTGCTGAAATCCTGGAATGGCCTTCTGCTGGGCACGGGCGCTGACGAGCTGGCAGGGCAAGCAGGGAACAGTTTGCTGAAACGTGATGCGGCACGCGATCTGCCAAATTTGCGGCGCCTGGCTGCCTTTGCAGCCGGGGTTGCGCCACCAGTGTCCATGCCAGAGCCAGTCTATCTGCGTGAAGCCGATGCCAAGCCACAAGTGGCAGCGCAATCACCGCTGCGTGTTGCGGGAAGTGATGACATTGCAATACTTGCCGCGCGGCACCAGCAATCCTTCGCCAAGGGTTGGAATGAGGCTGATTTGGCCGATATGCTTTCTGTGGCCGGCACGCAGGCCCTTGTGATTGAAAGTCAGGGCCATGTGGCAGGCTTCATCATGCTGCGGGCGATCTTGGATGAGGCGGAAATACTCACACTCACTGTGCTGCCCGCGCTGCGCCAGCGGGGTCTTGGCAAAACCCTTTTGCAAGGCGCACTTGCCTCTGCGCACACAAACGGAGTGAGCAGCATGTTCCTTGAAGTCAATGCCAACAACGCGGCCGCCCTTGCGCTCTACAAGGCTTGCGGCTTTATGGAGACTGGCCGTCGCAAAGGCTATTACACAACAGCGCAAGGAATTGAGGATGCCGTTCTGATGGCCAAGGAGATTCCATGATCAGAGGCCTTGCCGCTTCTGTCAAAGCCCTGGCTTTTCTTTCCCTCACTTTGCCCCTGATGCCAATTCAGGCGGCTTTGCTCCGTTTCAAACATCCCGCCGCAAAGGCCCTGCCGCAAATCTATCACCGTCTGATCTGCCGCATTTTGCGCGTTGAATTGCAAATCGAAGGCATTGCACCATCAGCGGGCCTCATCGTGGCCAATCATGTGTCTTGGCT
>JAYTIG010000582.1:0-3165 GCA_043731995.1 Hyphomicrobiales bacterium | reverse complement strand
TCAACAGCAAGTGTCCGCCAACTTGCTGCGCCTGGTTGCAGGCGTGAAACAGCATCGTCTCATCAAACTGACTTCTTGTTACATCTTCCAGAACCAGTGCCTTGCCAGCAAGCGCCTGTGGTACATCTTCGTTGGTCAATGTTCGCACGGCCTGAATCTGCGCGCCAGACCTCTCCTGCCACACCCGTGCCAAATGGCTTTTGCCACTGCCTTGAGGGCCCACCAATATGGCACCATAGCTGGGCCAGCCGGGCCACTCATCCACCAACCGCACAGCAGCCGCATTGGCCGCCGACACCAGAAAATCATCCCGCCCTGTGGCCACCCTGTGGGATAGGTCGAGCGGCAGCTGTTCGGGCCTTGCGGTCATTTCACCTTCTTGGCTGGGCCGAGATAGATTTCAGATGTGAGATAGCGTGCCAGCCCATGGCGCACAAAGACGCCTGTTGTGGCGGCCAGCGGAACTGCAAGCAACAGCCCCATCACGCCAAACACAGTGGCAAAAGTCAAAATGGCCAACATCATCCACACCGGATGCAGCCCAATGGAATGGCCCACTAGCTTGGGCGAAAGCACATAGCTTTCCAGGAATTGCCCTAAAACCAGAACGCCGACAACGCCCAGCACATGCCCGTCGGTGAGTCCGAATTGCAATACACCAACACCAAGGGCCGTGGCCCCGCCAGCCAGCGCACCGAAAAAGGGAATGAAGGTGAAAAGGCCAGTCATCAAGCCAATGGCCAAGCCGGATTTCAGGCCAGCAAATATAAAGCCGAGGGCGTAAAATACAGCCAGGATCAAACAGAGCGTGCCTTGCCCACGGATGTAGCCTGCCAAAGCGCGGTCCACATCGCGCGCAAGGGAACGCAAGGCCTCTTGCTCGTTGCGGGGCAAGTAGCCATCAACAACGGCGACAATTCTGTCCCAATCATTGAGGATGTAGAAGGCCACAATCGGTGTGATGATGATCAGTGAAAACAGATTGATCAGGGATTTGCCGCCTGAAAGCAAGGTAGAGCTAAGTGTTGCCACCCAGCCCAGCAGCTTGTCGCCATAGTTGGCAAGTGTCGCCTGCAAGTCACCGCCATTTTCCGGCAACATGGCTTTCAGCCAATCCGGCGCGTAGAGATTGACGAATTCAACAACCTGTGTGCTCAAGGCCGGGAAGTCTGTCACCAAACGGCTCACCTGCTTGCCCAGAACAGGCACAACAAACAATATGCCCGCCACCAGAACAACAACCGCAGAAATGATGATGATGGTTGTGGCCAGAATACGTGGGATGCCTTTCGCCTCCAGCTTGTCGGCCAGCGGATCAAGGAAATAGGCCAGCACAAAACCAGCTATGAAAGGCAGAAGGATATTCTGCAAATACCAGAAGAACAGCAGCGTCAGAAACAGCGCCCCCAGCCAAAAGATGATCTGCCTTTGCATCGCGCTTAAACCTTTGCTCCGTTCATATGGGCAATCCACGCCTTGAGATAGGCCGCACCTGAGGCCAGTGTGAAACTCGCAACCAAAAATGCAACCCCCTGCAGAACCATTGCGGGCGGCATGCCAAAACTCAAACTGGCCAACACCAGCCCAATATAAATGATTTGCAGCAGGGTATTGGCCTTGCTGATGGACAAAGGGTTGATCGGAAACGGCCGGTCCATGAAGCGCGAGAGCAGAAGTGCACCAATGATCAATACGTCCCGGCTGATAACAATGATCACCAGCCAGGGTGCCACCAGCCGCAGCGCGCCCAAGGCCGCATAAGTTGAAACCAGCAAAGTCTTGTCTGCCAACGGGTCGAGATAGGACCCAAGTTCGGATTGTGTGTTGGTCACACGGGCCAGCCAGCCATCGGCCGCATCACTGAGGCCAGCCATAATGAACACACCAAAGGCCAGGGGATAGTCACCGGAGATCAGCAGCCAGATTGTCAATGGCACCAGCAGGATGCGTGCAATGGTGATGAGATTGGGGATATTCATGGCCCTAAAAGGCTCCAATCACCCAACCGGTGCCCTGCTGATCAAGCCTCAGGCCAGCGGCCTGGAAAGAATTGCTGAGATCCTCCACGGCACCGTTATAGAGCAGCCTGGCAGAGGCCCCCTGAATGTCGAGTGACGTCACATCAAGTCCCACCACACCCGGCGTTGAAAGGATGCGTGCCCGCAAGCCATTCCATTGTGATGGGCCCGAGAAGGGAATGGAAACGCCTAATGCCTGGGCGGCGCCGCTGGTCTTGGCAGCAGCCTTGGCCTGATCGGAACGGAATTTGTCGGTCATCAACGTCTGAAACCGCTGTGCGGCAAGTGCGGCACTGTCTGTCAAGGTGCGGGTATCGGCGGTGTAGATCTTGTCGATGGTGATTTTGCCCAAAGGCGATGTGCCGACAACACGCGCGTGAATGCCCCCATCAGGCGAGGCCTGCGCAAAAGCGATAAGCAGCGTCTTCACATCGTAGCGGCGGCGGATGGCTTCAATTTTTACTACATCGTTGCTGGCAACATCTTTGGGCGAAAGTGTCGTGGCATCATCGTCATCACCGAGCGGTATGATGATGGGAATTTGCCCTTGGCTCGAATGCAGGTCCAGCCACGCTTTGCGCCATGGATTATCATCCCACAAGACCAACTGGCCACTGTCATTCGTCCACACCGGGATCACCAGCATGGAAGGCCCCTGTTCTTCCGGCAGCCTGACACCAAGGCTTGTCAGCAAGGGTTTCACTTTTGCCGGAAGGAAGCGAACGGTGAAAGACGCCTGATAGCGCCCCGGGCTGATGGTTTCCTTCTCGATCGAGAGTGATTTTAGCAGCGGCATCACCTGCTTTTGGTCAAGCTTCGCCAATTCCCCTGCCGCTTCCAAAGAGCCGAGGTTTTGGCCAAGCAGCACAATGGCCTTCATCTGAACGTCAATGATGGCTTTGTCCTTGGCGGTCTTGGCGGATGTGTCAGTTTCATCCACGTCTACGCCCTGCACAGCATAGGGGTTGGTTTCAATGGGGCCCGACGCATGGGCAAGGCCTGCAAAAACCAGCAAACTGACGGCTATGGCGGGGGCAAATTTCATCAGGGCGCTTCGGGCTTTATTCTCTTTCAGAATCTGATATGGCCTTTGCCACATTTCACCCCATTGAGGCAAACCCGTGGCATGACAACTTCAGGCCCTATT
>JAYTIG010000581.1:0-1085 GCA_043731995.1 Hyphomicrobiales bacterium | reverse complement strand
CTCCCGCCTGACCACCAGACACGGGTGCATCCACAAAGCCCAGCCCCCTCTTTTGAGCTTCCACAGCAAGCTCTCGTGCCACATTGGCGCTGGCTGTTGTGTGATCCACAAACACCGCGCCCTTCTTCATTGAAAGGAATGCGCCCTCCTCTCCAATCGTCACGGCGCGCAAGTCATCATCATTGCCCACACAGGCGAAAACGAAATCTGCGCCTTCTGCTGCAGCGCGGGGCGTGGGTGCAGTCTTGCCACCGTGGGCGGCGTGCCATTTGGCAGCCTTCTCAGCCGTACGGTTGTAGACTGTGAGAGCAGCGCCACTTTTTTTGGCCAAATGCCCCGCCATGGGAAAGCCCATCACACCCAGACCAATCCATGCGCAGTTTGTCATCGTCATCTCCTGTTGCTGGTGGATTAGGCGATAGCACGTTCACTGCCAATGGGGCTTGCGCGACGCAGGCCAAAGGCAGATAACTTTGGCATGAGCGTCGAGAAGCGGAATTTTCCGCAATTCTTCATCACCAATGCAAGCCCCTGCCCCTATTTGCCGGGGCAGCAGGAGCGCAAGGTTTTCACCCATCTTGTGGGCAATGACGCGCGCGCGCTCAACAGCCAGCTCTCGCAAAGTGGTTTCCGTCGCAGCCAGAACATTGCCTATCGGCCAGCCTGCGATGGCTGCAGTGCCTGCACCTCCACCCGCGTGCCCGTCGATGATTTCCACTTGAGCAAAGGTTTTCGCCGCGTGTTGCGCGAGAATGCCGATCTGGTTGCAACCGTGGTTAAACCCCAAGCTACATCGGAACACTATGAGTTGTTTCGGGCTTATGTGGACACGCGCCATGCCGATGGCGGAATGGCAGATATGTCGGTTCTCGATTTTGCGGCGATGATTGATGAAACCGTGGTGGACACGCGGCTGGTAGAATACCGCTTTGCCCGCCATCATGAGCGCGGCGGCGAGCTGGTTGGCTGCGTTTTGATTGACCTTTTGGTCGATGGACTGTCACTCATCTATTCCTTCTTCGAACCGGGTCTGGCCCAGCGCAGCCTTGGCACCTACATGATTTTGGATGGCATCAAGCGCTGCC
>JAYTIG010000580.1:0-1092 GCA_043731995.1 Hyphomicrobiales bacterium | reverse complement strand
GGCCAGCGTCCTTCAGCTTCTGCGCCACTTCGACAGCATAGGCGTCTGCCTCTGACGTGATCGTGCACACCATGATCTGCTGCGGTGCCAGCCACAGCGGGAAATGGCCCGCGTAGTTCTCGATCAAAATGCCAAGGAAGCGCTCCATCGAGCCGCAGATGGCGCGATGGATCATCACCGGCACATGCTTGTTGCCATCTTCGCCGATGTAAAACGCACCGAACCGTTCCGGCAGGTTGAAATCCACCTGCGTGGTGCCGCATTGCCAATCACGGCCAATCGCGTCGCGCAACACATATTCAAACTTCGGGCCATAGAAGGCGCCCTCGCCCGGGTTGATCGCCGTCTTGATCTTGCTGCCGCTCTGGCGTTCAATCTGCTTCAGCACATCACCCATGATAGCCTCGGCCCTATCCCAATCCGCATCGGTGCCCACGCGTTTTTCGGGCCGCGAGGAAAGCTTCACCACGATCTGATCGAAGCCGAAGTCCCGATAAGTCGAAAGAATGAGATCATTGATCTTGAGGCACTCATCCGCCATTTGCTCCGGCGTGCAGAAAATATGCGCGTCATCCTGCGTGAAACCGCGCACGCGCATCAGCCCATGCAGCGCGCCGCTCGGCTCATAGCGATGCACCGCGCCAAATTCCGCCAACCGCATCGGCAACTCGCGGTAGCTTCGCAAACCATGCTTGAAAATCTGCACATGGCCGGGGCAGTTCATCGGTTTCAGCGCATAGATACGGTCGCCATCTTCGGCGGCTTCGCCCGCAGGCGTTGCACCAAACATCGAGTCTTTATACCAGCCCCAATGGCCTGAGGTTTCCCACAAGCTCTTGTCCAATAGCTGCGGCGCGTTCACCTCCTGGTAGCCCAGCTTGTTCAAGCGGCGGCGCATATAGGCGATGAGCTGCTGGAACATCGTCCAGCCCTTGGGGTGCCAGAACACCACACCCGGCCCTTCTTCCTGGAAATGAAACAAGTCCATCTCGCGGCCCAGCTTGCGGTGGTCGCGCTTTTCGGCCTCTTCCAGCGCCGTCATATAATCCTGCAACTCATTTTCAGAGGCCCAGGCCGTGCCGTAAATCCGCG
>JAYTIG010000579.1:0-21849 GCA_043731995.1 Hyphomicrobiales bacterium | reverse complement strand
GCCAGTGCCCAGCAAATTCACCTCGGTGTCAGTGTCGGGGACGGGTATGGCAGTGGTTACAACAACGGCCACCACTACGGACAATGGCGTCATGGGCGTCACCGTCATAGTCAGTGCCACATGATAAAGATTTGGCGCCATCATCATCCGGTCTGGATTCAGCAGTGCGGCTGGTAGGAACAGGGGGAGAGGCGATCAATTCGCCTCTCCTCTGTCCACGCTTTTCAAAGCCCGAGGATGGTCTTCACACTCGCTATGGCAGTAGCAATACACCGAAATCAAATACGTTCGGTTGGAAAATATGCCAACGATAGTTCGAGATGGACGGCATCGCGAATGTCTATCCCCACTACTTAACTACTTCGCACCCACAAGATGCAATTTTCCCGCGTCCTGTTCAGAATTGTTTGGAACTGTGCTGAATATATTCGACTATCCACGGTGCGGCGCTTATGTCAACCGGACCCATGGTATTGGTCAGCTGATAAACTGCCATGTAAAGGCTAGTTATTCGCGCTCACGCGCCAAACAGTGTTGCCAAGGTCATCAGCTATGATAAGTGCACCGGCCTTATCGAACGTGACGCCCACAGGACGGCCGCGTGCCTGTTGCATGTCATTCAGAAAGCCCGTGACAAAGGGCTCTACTTTGCCCGTGGGCCTTTCATTGATGAATGCAATAAACCCCACTTGATAGCCATTGAATTCATCTCTGTCCCAACTGCCGTGTTCACCGACGAAAGCTCCGCCCCTATATTTGTCAGGGAAATTGTCTCCGGTGTCAAAAGCCAGCCCCAACGGAGCGACATGGGAGCTAAGTGCATAGTCGGGTAAGCTTGCTTTTGCCACAAGTTCCGGTTTCTGCGGGTTGACGCGCGGATCCAAATGCTTGCCATAGTAGCTATAGGGCCAGCCATAGAAAGCACCGTCTTTGACTGAGGTCATGTAGTCCGGGACGAGGTTGGGGCCTAGCTCATCGCGTTCATTTACCACAGCCCATAAGGCCTGTGAGTTGGGGTAGAATGTGAGGCCATTGGGGTTGCGCAGCCCACTGGCGAAAGTGCGATGGGCACCAGTGGCGCGGTCCACTTCCCAAATCTGCGCGCGGTCAATTTCCGCGCTTGAGCCATTCTCCATGATATTGCTGTTTGAACCAATGCCAACATAAAGTTTCGTGCCATCCGGGCTCGCCGTGAGACTCTTGGTCCAGTGATGGTCAATGGGACCGCCGGGCAAATCCGTCAGTTTCTGGCCAGGGTCCGTGATGCTCAGGTCACCGTCCTTGTAGGGGTAGCGCATGATTGAATCTGTGTTGGCAACATAGAGTTCATTGCCAACCAGAACCAACCCAAAAGGCGAGTAGAGGCCGTCCAAAAATACTGAAGCCTTGTCATCATGGAGAATTGTGATGCGGTTCTCGGTCTTCTCAATCGCCCCGGCCGAACCCATAATCAGACCCATGACAATGGTTTTTGGCCGAGTCACCTTTTCCAGGCCAGGCGAGTTGGATTCCACCACCAGGATGTCACCATTGGGTAATACGTAGGGCTGTCTTGGATGGGCAAGCCCCGCTGCTATGGCTTCAATTTTGAAACCTGCCGGAACTGTGGGCATCTCGCCATTGTGCCAGCCCACTGGCTTTGCAACCTTCATGGGTGGGATGAGATAGGAATTGGGCTCGGGCAAAACTGGGTCTGAACCCATCTGAGTTTCGCGATCAAAACTCTGCGCGTGAACCGGAAATGTCATTGATGCCAGGAAAACACATAGAAAGGAAAAGTTGCTGCCTGATTGAGTTGGATAGAATCTCATCTTGCCTCCACTAAATAAGTGTTTGAAAGCAAAGCGACCTTGAGCAGCATGGCAATGAAAATGAAAAGCGCCGCCATGGCCGACAGCATCAAACCAGTGGGCCACACCGACGTCCACCCGTCGTGGCTATGGACGAAGTTATCGAACAACCCCGCGACTGCAGCAGAGAGAATGGTGAGGCCAAATAGCCAGTCCGCAAGCCGGCGCTTTCGCGTGAGGGAAGATAAGAAACGTATAGTACTGACAACAATTGCAAAACCCAAAAAAATAATGCCGAAAGCGAGAAGCCAAGAGGAGAAGTTTGACCACTGAATGTCAGAGTCTCTCACGTAGGACACGTCGGCAATGACTGCTCCGGTAAAACAGACTAGGGGCACGGAGTATAGGATGCTGGACAGATAGAAGGAGGCATCGGTTTGATAGGGTCCCAGAACCGGAACAACAACCCCTACGCCAGAGGAGCGCATTTCTTCCTCTACCATTTTCCTCACTATTCAACCTACTGGACTAAATTTTACTCGGGAGAACAACGCGTCGTTGCTCCAAGAGTTCCACAGGCACCATCACACGAGTTCCCCCGACTTTTGTCGAGGAGAAAATGGGTACCGGATTATTGCCGACGCAAGGTGGGGCTGCTCAGCCCGGCCGTTGAGATGTCGGGCCACAACAGCGATTCAGGCAAAGCTCTCGCGCAATGATGGAACAAAACTCGTAGATGCCAGTTTATGAACCGCTGGCGTCGAACAAACCCTTCCCGGTGTTAGACGAACGCGGTGTTGGCCGAAGCAGAACGCCCCTTCTCCTCCGGCCACCTGATTTTTCCCAGCAGGGCCTGGCTTATGTTGCCGCTCCGCCAGATTGAGCGATGTGACGCCAGGCCCACTTTTCTTCACGACATCATTTGCTGTCTTAATTTCGCGAGTGCCCAGATTTGGAGTTACGCGCGTCGTTGTGACCGCCAATTTCGGCGCGCTCCTTCGCAGCTTTAGGGGCTTTGCGGTTCGAGCGACCTAGTGTGATGGAATACGAGAGCGTCATTTTCGTCTCTGCCTTCAACTCGGTCCGCATGTTTGAAACTTAGGAAATCCAAGGCGTGCAATTTCGCGGTTTCCAACCCAACATGCCAAGGATGGTTTGCAAACATACTCTCTCCCACCATAAAGATTATCTTGTATTTCATTTGTAACCCATGGTCAGCGTCAAGCTTACAGCAATTCGGGGCGGCGGCCAATCCGGCCAAAGTTGTTCGACAATGCATGTTCGGGCATTGGCATGGTGACCCCGTATAGTGGCGGTTTGGCATCATTCATTATGTCTGCTTCAGGTAAAATGCAGAAGTTTTGTATTGGTAAGAGCTGTCAGTTCAGGGCCAATAGCAGCCGCAGTGCGGTCCGGCGCTGTGGGTCAAATTCGATTGTGCAAGACCGTCTGTCCGGGCGCAATGAGAGCGCGTCTTGAATTTAGGCTGGAGATGCTGATCAGCTCAGCGCCCACCCTCAATCTTTCGCCGGCGCTGGTTCGTGCCGCCGATGCCATAGGGATAATCCTCTAGTTCGGGCGCACTGGCGACATTGAGCGAAGCTAACTCCTCATGGGTCAGCTCTAGCGAGGCTGCAGCGAGATTGTCGGCGAGCTGTTCGCGGGTGCGGGCGCCGAGGATCACCGACGTCACCGCTGGCTGCTGGGTAACCCAGGCGAGCGCAACCTGCGCCATGCTTCTTCCACGTGCCTTGGCCACTGACTGTACCGCTTCCAGGACTCTCCAAGTGCGCGCCTGTTCGTTGCGTGGCCCATAGGCTTCCATGCCCCGGTCAGGATTCTCCCCAAGTCGGGTGGCACCTGTTGGGACTGCATCGCGTCGGTATTTGCCACTCAGCCAACCGCCACCAAGTGGCGACCACGGCAACAGGCCCATGCCAGCATCGCGACAGGCGTCAACAATTTCCGTTTCGATCCCGCGCACCAGGAGGCTATATTGTGGCTGTAACGTCACCGGCCGCGCCCAGCCGTTCGCCCTTGCAAGCTCGGAGGCCTTGGCGACATGCCAGCCGAGAAAGTTGGAAAAGCCGTAATAAGCGATCTTGCCCGCAGTGATTGCATCATTAAGGAAGCGCAATGTCTCTTCGATCGGCGTAAGGGCGTCCCATCCATGCATTTGATAGAGGTCGATGCGTTCAATACCAAGGCGCATCAACGAAGCATCCAGCGCGTGACCGAGATGCCTGCGAGAGATGCCGAGGTCGTTAGGGCCAGAGCCCATAGGAAAACGCGCCTTGGTGGCAACTATCATCTGCGCGGCATCCGTGGGGTGTGATTGAAGCCATGTGCCAATGATCTCTTCAGAAGCGCCCCTGGAGTAAACATCTGCGGTATCGATGAAATTCCCGCCTGCCGCTGCATATTCATCTAGCAATGTATGCGACATGGCCTCGTCCGCTTCAGCCCCAAAAGTCATGGTTCCGAGGCAAAACTTAGTCACGATGGCACCACTGCTACCAAGGCGACGGTATTCAATTGTCATACTTTGCTTCCTCAACTCAAGATTCTCGAGCCAAAGCGCCCAATTGCATCGAGCCTAAGATTGCCGAGGGCGAATATCAAGGCGTTGGCCACTGAAGACTTTGAGTCATATCTTGCTGAACATCGCCTCGCCTCTCATACTCTGATAGCTGACTAAGAGCCGCCAAAAACATTGGGCTGATCAGGGCCAGCAACAGTCTCATATTAAATGTGCAGACAGAGGAAGGAAGATTAAGCGAACTCACTCTGCGCCTCCAGTCCCGGTTTCAGGTAGGTGGGATGGCTTTGGATTACCGTCTCAATCCATTTGTAATAGTTTCTTTTCTGCCGCCGAACCGCATTGTATCCAGCATGCTTTGGAATTTCCAGATTCCAGGTGGCTGTAGGCTGTGAAAAGGGCAATGCTTCAGCAATACTGACGTGTCGCTGCGAATGATCCAGACATCCGCGAGGCGGGAGAGGACGGATAAGACGAGGACGACAGAACCAAGACCCAATCACCAATGGCCGACGAGTTGTTGCGGAGCCCGCCGCCATGCGACTCGATATCGCACTGGGGTTCAGAACTTCCACTCTGCTTCTGTTCGTGCGATTGCAGTTAGTTAAACCGATATTTGAAGGAAGATAAGAAACATGAGCCTACCATCGGCCCATCCTGGAAACCCGCATTACATTACTCGCAGCGGCTGGCTGAGAGCTGCCGTTCTTGGTGCCAACGACGGGGTTGTCTCGGTTTCATCGTTGATCGTAGGTGTCGCTGCTGCCAATCCGGACCCAACGTCCGTCTTGATCGCCGGAATCGCAGGATTGTCGGCGGGCGCAATGTCGATGGCCGCTGGTGAATATGTTTCGGTCTCGTCGCAGTCAGACATCGAACGCGCAGATATCGGTCGCGAAACCCAAGCGCTCAAGGAGTATCCAAGCGAGGAATTGACTGAACTTGCGGCGATTTATCAGGAAAAAGGGCTGAGTGAGAAAACCGCCATGATCGTCGCCAGGGAGCTGACCCAACATGACGCCCTTGGCGCTCATGTCAGGGACGAGCTTGGCATCTCTGCGGCCCATACCGCCAATCCGCTGCAGGCGGCGTTTGCATCCGGCATGACATTCACAATTGCCGCTGCAGTTCCGTTGCTTGCCGCATTTCTTGCGCCAACTGGAAGAATTATTCCGGTTGTGTTGATTGTCACAGTTCTCACACTCGCGGCCTTGGGCGCTTTGGGTGCCAAAGCGGGGGCTGCCCCACTTTTGGCAGCGACCGTCAGAGTGGTTCTGTGGGGAATATTTGCAATGGCGGTCACCGCTGGTATTGGCTGGTTGTCCGGTGTTAGCGTCTAAAATGCGATCGCGGGTGACGTTTCACTGAAGATTTCCGCCGAAGGATTAGAGGCAGTCAGGCCGTGAAATCAAACGAACCGCTAAGAGACGGCAAGTTACTAAGGAACAAAGCCTCGCTGCGCTAGCCTGCGCCCCTTATACCGCCCATCAATTATGCAAACATCGCTTTGGTTCTGCCGGAGTCAAAGCGCAGTAAACCATGAATCGCTCCACTGCATCACTCTGATTTCTGCACAATGGCAATTGGGGCATCAAGATGCCAGCGTATGCCGCTTGGGAAAACCCTAAGTTCTGCTTTGCCATTAAATGTCGTAGGTACAACTTTTTCGAGAATGATGCGGCCAAAGCCTTCGTGCTGCAGGGGAGCCACGATTGGGCCGCCTTGCTCTTCCCAATCAAATTGAAAGCGGCCTGTAATTTCATCTGCCGACCAGTAAATATACAAATTCCCTTCCGGAACCGATAGTGCGCCGTGTTTCAAGGCGTTGATTGCAAGCTCATGAATTGCGAGCCCTAAATATTCTGCCTGATCGATTGGTATTCGCAGCTCTGGCCCACGTATAGTGAGGGTCGAAGCTTCTCTTTGGTTGAGGAAATTGAGTTGCGCGCGAACCAGGTCAGAGATTGTAGGAGCCTGCCAACTTTCCAAAGCCATTAATTCGTAAGTTGATGCAAAGCTGCGCAACCGTTCGTCAAAGGCTGCTTCAAATTTTGCGCGGTCCAAGTTTGATGCACCAATTTGTCTTGCGATTGCACTGATGACGGCAAACATATTCTTGGCACGGTGCCTAAGTTCAACCACAAATAATTCGGCGCGTTCTGCTCGGCTGAGTGCCGATTGATCAAGCATTGAGACGACAATGGCACTAGGCATTGGACCAATACCGAGCGGATTAAGGCCAATTTCGACGGGTATCAAATGACCCGCTTTATGCTGAGCCGACAAATGCCTGCCTTCTCCCATTGGACGGCGGGCTAGCGCTTTAACGAAGTTTTCGCGAAGCGAAGCATGTTTTTGCATTAAACCATCAGGCACGAGAATTTCAATTTTCTTCCCGATCAACTCTTCCTTTGAATAGCCAGTTAGTTGTTCAGCCGCCGTGTTAAGATGCAAAACAGAACCGTTAAGATCAATGACGAGCATTGCAACTGGTGCATAGTCAAGCAGTTGCTGCGCAATTGTCAATGTAAAAAGTGCGTCAGAAGGAGAGATTGTGCCTGGTGTAAGTTCCAGTTTTAATAACTCCCGTCTAGAGCCGCCCACGAGCAATTTACATTCGTAGCCGATGCCTGTCTGAAGCATTTGCCACCAAGTTTCAATAATTCAGCTCCGAATTCGGCAGGCGACATGGTTGTGGTGAGTTTTCTGCTAGGATCGCCAAAAAATTAAGCACTCACGACTTGACCGCTGTCGAGAAATTAGCCGCTGCGGCTTTCATCAAGTAGTCGTCCTGCACGTCACTGCAGTTTGCAAACTGCAACTACCAGCGCTCCGTCTTGCAGGTCAGATTCGGCCAGTGAGGAGCAACGCAATGACAATGATGAGAAGGATTCCACCAATTCCGATGCCGGTATTCCCATAACCATAGCCATACCCGCCGAAGCGGCCACTGAAGCCACCCAGCAAGTAAATAATAAGAATGATAATTAGGATGGTTCCAATCGACATAGCTATCGCTCCTTTTGTAGGTAAAAATGCTTTGGTGTCTGCTAAAGCTTGTTAAGCCAAGCCTCGACTTCGGCTTTCACTTTGTCCTTGGCATAACCATAGTGCTTCTGAAGGCGACCTTCAAGCACAACACGCTGGCCTTTAATGACGTCAAGATCGTCATTGGTCAGTTTGCCCCATTGGGCCTGGGCTTTGCCACGAACCTCTTTCCATTTTCCTTCCACTTGATCCCAATTCATAATAAGCCTCCTTCTAGCGGCCCGCACGGGCAACATGCCAGTGCATCAATGGCCAATTTTGTCGCCGCCCCACAGCAGCAGGTGACCATACGCACACTCCCATTGCATTGACGCAGATCAACCTGGGCGCAATGTAATACCAAGGATCATTGGTAGAGAAGGTATCCTCGCGCCCATGGTGGCATTTCGGCTCCTCGGTCCGGATCACACTCGCTCAACGCACTGATTGGGGCAGCGCCTGAGGCGAGATGAACTTAATTTAGGGTGGCTTTACGGCCACTAATTTCGTCGACGGACAAGCGGAAATAAACCGGGTCCAGTGGCCGCGGCATACCGTGGAGCAATGTTCTTGCGTAACCGGGTTCCCACCACAACTGGCGTTGCTGAAGCAATTTGAATGCGATTTCACGAGCATCTTGATCATCAGTCGATTTCGTTGGTACTTCATGCAGTCCAAGAGGGATCTCGCGAGGCGCGTGACCACCAGTGGATTTAGCCAACTCCTCATATCGTCCGAAGATAACAACGCTTGTCCACTCCTGAGGGCTCGTTATGTCATCCACTTCAACGCAAGCAAGCGGGTTGGCGCGCAACCATTCTATCTTTTGACCGATAGTGGAGAAACTATAAATCCACTTATCTTGATAGGCAAAGTAGAAAGGTGTGACGTAAGGTTGGGAATTGTTTGCGCAAGCAATCCGACCAAAATGGTTGCCAGCCAAGAATTTTAAACTGGCATTCCTCGTGAGCTCGTCAATATGCATGGTGCATCTCCAAGAAGGAGGCATTATCTCGTTTCGCGTGCGTGCCCGATTGATATTCCGATGATGGCCAGCGCATTAAGATTAGAATTGGCCAAGACTAGCGTTGGCAAGTCCCACATATTGCCATCCGGCGAGCAAACGACGAACGTTGTTTCAACTCGTCCGCACACCAGTTCAGGCAGAGAAATGAGCCAACCACTTGCTTGGCAAGTGTTCATTATAGACAACTAAAGTCCGCAAGCCAATTTTCATTCATCATCACGCCAGTTCAGCTAGGGGTCAAAAGAAGAAATAACGCGCATCGTTGATGATGTCTGTTACCGGGCTAATTGAGGACAGCGGCTCAATGGTGGGTGGTACAGGGATCGAACCTGTGACCCTTACCATGTCAAGGTAATGCTCTACCGCTGAGCTAACCACCCACTTGGACTGCGGATGCCTGCTCTATAGAGCGTGATATTTGCTAGCGCAAGCAGCAACAGCAGCATTCCTGGAACCCCGCAGTTTCGCGATATAGAGAAAAAACATTTAAGAATTTCAAATAATTACGAGACTGTCCGTGCTGATCTCCAGGCGTCCGGCCACAATCCTAATGTGAGATCCATTTGCCACAACGGATTCGATTTTCAACACTGGCTGAGTGGAATTTCAAAACGACATTTTCGTGCAAGGGATGATTAGGGAAAACGTTGCTTCATGCTCATTAAGATCAATTTCATTTTCGCCACACGCCAGTTTGGGTAGCGCCAACACGAAGTGCCCCATTGAGGCGTGGACGCGAGAAATTAATTTACGCCCAAAATTCCAACAGTTCCCTCTTGTGGAAGTCGAAACGGAGGCTTGAAGTGTGCATTGTTGTGCTTGCTGACAAACAATTTCAACTCAAACCAGTTGGTTTTGTCATAACATTCAAAAGAGAATTTCCCCGGCCAATGGCGCGGCCCGAATAACTGCAGTCCGGAACAGCGTTGACTGAACGGGGAATTATTTCACCCCGCAGCAGACCTGCCTCAAGCGGCCATCAAACGGTTCACTTCGTCCACGAGGTCGCGCAGATGAAAAGGTTTGGACAGGACCTTGGCGTCTTTCGGCGCATTGGAATCAGGATTGAGGGCCACGGCGGCAAAACCAGTAATGAACATGATCTTCATCGATGGATCCAGCTCGGCTGCGCGGCGGGCCAGTTCAATGCCATCCATTTCAGGCATGACAATGTCGGTGAGCAGCAGGTCAAAATTGTCCTGCTTGATTTCTTCATAGGCCGAGGCACCTTCCGCGAAGGGCTTTACTTTATGGCCGGCCTTTTCCAGCGCGCTCACCAGAAAGCGGCGCAAGTCATCATCGTCTTCGGCCAAAAGTATTTTCACCATCACATCCTTATTTATGGCTTGGCGAGCAAGGTCAAGGCCCAAGGGCGCGCCCACGCCAGTTGTGCAACAGGATAGCGCCAAGCGGTAAACGCGAAGTGAAACTCCTGAGCCAGCCATTTTCGATGGAATTCGTGTCAGTCTTTAAAATTCCACGTGCCAAATGCGTCTGCCAAGCCTAGGTTTGCCTAACATGGTGGGCATGGCCTGGCTCCCAACCAAAAACAGGCCTCGACGATGGAGCGGTTCTTGCGCCAGCCGTTTTTTGAGATCCTTGCCCCTGCCCTCTGGCAGGTTCCAGCCGTTTTCAATTCACCTCATTCCGGAAGTTACATGCCTCCGGAGTTCTTGAAAACAACAGTGCTTTCAGCAAGAGAGCTGCGCCAGTCTGAAGATTGCTACGTGGATGAGCTTTTTTCAGGTTGCCTTGACCATGGCGCACCACTCTTGCGAGCTCTTGTGTCTCGGGCCTATCTCGATTTCAACCGTGAACCCTTTGAACTCGACGGGCGCATGTTTGCCGAAAGCCTGCCAGGTTTCATGAACCCAGGCTCACCGCGTGTGGCTGCCGGGTTTGGCACTGTGCCGCGCTATGTTGGCGATGGGCTGGAGATCTATCGGAGCAAATTGCCTTTGGCCGAAGCCCTGGCAAGAATTGAAAATGCCTACCGCCCTTACCACCGCACTCTCAATGCACTCATGAACGAAGCGCGCGAAAGGGCTGGTCTTGTGTTGCTCCTGGATTGCCATTCCATGCCTTGCCAATCCATGAATGGCAGATCTGTCGCCGATATTGTGCTCGGCGACAGATTTGGATCGAGCTGCAGCCCTGATTTGATCTCGGCAATCGAAACCTACTTTGTTCAGAAAGGCCTGCATGTCGTGCGTAACAGGCCCTATGCCGGAGCCTTTATCACAGCCACCTATGGTGCGCCGCAACAGGGCCACCATGCGATACAAATCGAGCTCAATCGTGCACTTTATATGAAAGAACGAACACTTGAAAAAACCGCTGATTTCGGCGATTTGAAGAGGCTGCTATCCGGCTTCGCAAGCCATTTGAGCCTGATTTTACAGGAATTCTCAGCCCAAGAGGGGGTCAAGCTCGCGGCCGAATAAAAAAAGGGGCCGATGCACTTTCGTGATCGGCCCAAGTCTAGGGAGGAAACGCCCAAGAAGGGCTGCAAGAGAGAGCAGAGCTCGTCATCTCACAGGGTCAATTTGGCGCTGCAACACAGAAATTTCAAGAGAAAACCGATCGAATTTCGGTCACGAACGATCACAAACCATCAAATTTCGAACCTTTCGACATTTTTATCGTTTTATTTCATAAAGCTACCATGAACATGCGAAATTTGCATATCAGATGAGCTATGTTGCATTGCACAAAAAATCATCGGACAGGCTAAGAGGGCGGCAGAGAAATGAGTGAATTTGAACAACTCCAGGGCTTTTCCCTGCTGCTGGCCCAAACTGCGGGCAAAGCCATCTTGCCCCATTTCCGCAAACCCATGGCAGTCGACAACAAACTTGGCCAAGGCTGGGACCCTGTCACGGATGGAGACAAAGATGCCGAAACGGCAATTCGGACCCTGATTGAAAAGCAATACCCGGCCCATGGAATTATTGGTGAGGAATTCGGCACCAAAGCCGGCACCTCTGCCTACACTTGGGTGCTCGACCCCATTGACGGCACCCGCGCCTTTGTCATTGGCATACCGACCTGGGCCACTCTGATTGGGCTCTATAAGGACGGAAAGCCATTTATGGGCGTGATGTGCCAGCCTTTCGTGGGCGACATATTTTATGGTGGGCCAGAAGGTTCATTTCTGCAGAACGGTGGCAAAACCAGTCGGCTGCGTTGCGCCAGTTCCAAACCAATCTCGCGAGCATTGGCGGGCACAACCTCGCCTCACTTGTTCAACCCAGAAGCGGCCATCGACGCACTGCGCCATGAGGTTCAACTCTTGCGTTACGGCGGCGATGCCTATTTCTTTTCGTTGCTGGCCGCAGGCCACATGGACATCGCCCTGGATGCAGGCCTGCAGATCTATGATGTTGCGGCATTGATCCCGATTATCCGCGGCGCCGGCGGCGTTGTCGGCACTTGGGATGGCAAAGATGAAACACAAGGCGGCAATATTCTGGCCACTTCCTGCATCAGCCTGTTTGATGACGCCAAGGCCATTTTGAATGGTTCAGTTTAGCCCCAGAGACCAGGGTTTATTCGTCGCGGTAAACGCGCTCGCGCTTTTCGTGGCGCTCTTGTGCCTCAATGGAAAGCGTGGCGATCGGCCTTGCATCAAGACGCTTGAGACTGATGGGATCGCCGGTTTCTTCACAATAACCGTATGATCCATCGTCAATGCGCTTCAGGGCGGAATCAATCTTTGAAATCAGTTTGCGCTGCCGGTCACGCGTGCGCAGTTCAAGCGATCGGTCAGTTTCTGAAGACGCCCGGTCGGCCACATCAGGCAGAACGTGGTTTTCATCCTGCAAATGGGAAATGGTTTCCTTGCTCTCACGCAGGATGTCTTCTTTCCACGCCAAAAGCTTGGCCCGGAAATAAGCCAACTGCCTTTCATTCATGAAAGGCTCCTTTTCCGAAGGAACGTAGTCTTTATCCAATACATCAGACATAAGCACTCTCTCCAACAGCTGGATGCCTCAAAAGTTGCTGGCTTATAGCGGGGCACACGGGCAGCAGCAATACTTGCAATTTCAAAGCCGCTTGCCCCGGCCGCGGGCCGCGATTCGCGCCAGAATCCCAGAGTTTGATGAAAACTTGGCAAAGCGGCAGGGCGTCGCCCAACACCTGAAATTCGCACTTAACGTAAAATTAGAACAATCCAGCCATTTTGATCCAATCTGGGTTGGTGTGGATCAGTCAAATGCGTATTTTGTTCAGTTTTGGTATGCTTGCGGTTTCGACGGCGCTCTCCGGGTGCGTGAGCAATACCCTCGATAGCCTCTCAAGCCTTTCCACAGGCTGCACCACCACAACGACAAGTGTCACCTGCCCCGGCGGAACAGGCGGCGGCACAACAGGCGGCACGACTGGCGGCGGCACAACTGGCGGCGGCACGGGCGGCGGCACCACACCACCCCCCAATACCAACACGGGCAATACTTCCGGCCTGACGCCAAGCGCCACCACGGACACAACACTAGCGCTCGAAAGCAACTTGGCAATTTCGACCCAAACCAATGCCGCTGTCTCGAAGTTGTTGTTCAGTCCTCTTTCCGGCAGCACCGCTACCCAAAGCTTCACCATCAACACAAGAACGGCCAGCAACGGCAGCTGGCCTGTCACCAAAACTATGTCCTACTATCCGGCAGGCGGGACCACCTCTTCTCTCGCTGACAACCCGGCCTATGCGGAATACCGCTATTTCCAAAAAGGAACTTATGACGAAGAATTGCAAGTCTGGAATTGGACCAATTCCTACGCCACGCAATATCGTGATGTGACCAACAGCGGCACAGCGCCGCTCCATCAGGCTTGGTCTTTCGGCGGCAATTACACGCCTGTAGCCAGCATGCCCACGGCCAACGCCAATGTGAATTATCATGGCTCCTGGACTGCAACAGCACAGACTTCAAATTGGACAGATACCACCGATCCTACGCAGACCGTGTCATACAACAACAATTGGCGCGTACGTGGCACTTCTGCCCTTGTTGCCAACTTTGGCACGGGCGCTTTTTCGGGCACGCTCCATTCAACTGATTGGGTAGCCTTGAACAAAAATGGTGACGCCTTTGTCGATATCGATACTTCAGTAGTTTCGCTAAACAGGCTCGATCCAGTCATGCTTGCTGACGTGAAGCTCGGCGGAACCATCACCACCAGCGCGGCGGCCAATGCCCATCCCAATCAAATCAACGGCACCGCCAACATGGATAACACAACTTACGGCTGGATAACCACGACAGGCTCCAATCCAATGTATGGCGGCTTCTTCGGAGCAGGCGCATCGGAAGTTGCCGGCGTCTTCGCTCTCGACACCGCCATTCCTGATCCAACTGGCGGAAATATTGCCATCAACGATGACCGTCGCGGCTTCCTGTCGATGAGCGGCATGTTCCACGGTACAACGCCTTAAGGTTCGGGTTTGGCGCGTGTTGCACCATTGAAAAAAGCAAGACTGCAGCGGCTGGCCGGTGCAGTCTTCGCGCTTTCAATGGCCCTTCTGTCGCACAGTGCCAGCGCCAGCGATTTCCAACTTGATGCGCAGCAGATTGCCTATTACCAATCCGGAACCGAAACTGCCCGGGTTCATCTTCTCATTGAGTTGACCCACAACGGCCATGCCGATATGGCCGAGGCCTTGCTCAAGCGCTTCCCGCTGGAAGGGCCACTGGCTGAAAACCGCAAATTATTCATCGATGGGCTGATTCTCGAAAGCCGCGGAGAGCTTAAGGCCTCTGTGGGCAAATTTCGTGCGGCCCTTGCCAATGATCCAAAACTCACCCTGGTACGTTCGGAACTGGCGCAGGTTTTGGCCCGCATGGATGAAACCGACAGCGCCAAGCATCATCTGGAACTTTTGGCCGCTGATGCACAAACCCCTGAACAAGCTGCGGGCATTCGCTCTTTCATCCAGCAACTGGATGCCAACCATCCGCTGAAATTCTCGGGCTTTGTATCAATCGCGCCTTCGACAAATATCAATCTCGGCTCATCACATCAAAAAGTATACACGCCCGGCTTGGGTGGCATCTATGGATCGGATGCAAGCTGGGACATTGATCCAGCCAGCCAAAAGCAAAGCGGCACAGGCATAACGGCCGGCGCGAATGTGGGCTTCTCACACCGCTTGGGAGATCACTTCCAGGGCGTTCTCGCTGGCGGCGCTGTTGGCACTTACTACCCTACATTGGCCGCCACAACCTTGGGCCTCAGCCAATCAGCAGAACTGCGTTATCTTTTTCAAGACAACTACGTGGGCCTTGGCGGCGTGTCATCGCAAGCTGTTGACCCCATCAATCGCAACATTGCCTATTCCAGCTATGGCCCGCGTGCCTCTGTCCAATTGATGTTGACGCCGCGCAACGAATTGACTGGCAGCGCCACTTATGAATGGCGCTTCTATCCAGGCAACACCGCCGCCAACGGAAACGCCCTGTTGATCTCTTCCGTTCTCACCCATGCCATCGATTCGAGTTCGAATGTGGCATTGATCCTCGGTTATGAAAATGTGACGCAGCAGATTGATTTCAACTCCTATTATGATGGCACCGTGGGCCTGGGCTTCTACAAGGAACTGCCCAAAGGCATTACACTGGAAGGCCAGGGAACGGCGCGCTTTGCTGGCTTTGATGCGGTGAACCCCTTGGCCCTCATCACCCGCTATGACGAGAACTACACGGGCTCCCTCACCCTCACCAAGCGTGATTGGAACATCTATGGCTTTGCACCCTCGCTGAATTATACTTACACCCGCAATTTCTCGAACATCGATGTTTATGACTATGACAGCCATGCGGTGGACTTCCGCCTGACCAAAAACTTCTGAACCTTGTGTCCCTGCGCCTGACTGGCTAAACCCGCCCTATGCGCTTCAAATCCGGCCAGGAATTTCTCGCCCTCCCCTCAAAATCCGTGACGGTTTTGGGCATGTCCGGCGTTGGCAAAACCACACTGGCGGCCCTGCTGCAGCATGAAAACTGGTTCCAGTATTCGGTGGATTACCGCATCGGCACCAAATACATGGACGAAGCGATTTCCGACAATTTCAAGCGCGAGGCCATGAAAGTGCCCTTCCTGCGAGAGCTGTTGCGCAAGGATTCAATTTATATCCGCTCCAATATCACCTTTGAGAACTTGTCGCCGCTTTCAACTTATTTGGGCAAGCCGGGCAATGAGGCCAGGGGCGGCATCAGCTTTGCCGAATACAAAAAGCGCCAGAACCAGCACCGCGAGGCGGAAATCCATTCCCTTTTGGATGTGCCTTTCTTCATCGAACGCGCCCGCGACATCTATGGTTATCCCAATTTTGTCTGCGATTCCGGGGGTTCACTTTGCGAGATTGTGGATGCTGACAACCCCAATGATCCGGTTTTGAAATCCTTGGCGGAAAACACCTTGTTGCTGTACATCGAGGGCACCCCCGAACACACCAAGATGCTGGTTGAGCGATTCCGCAAGAACCCGAAACCCATGTATTACCAGCCCGCCTTCCTTGAGGCGAAATGGGCGGAATACAAACATCTCAATGCCATCAGCGATGACAGCAAGGTTGACCCTGATGGTTTTGCCGTGTGGGGCTTTGAGCAGCTCTTGCACCACCGCCTGCCGCTTTACCGCAAGATCGCGCAGAATTTTGGCTACAAGATTCCCATGAGTGCTGTGCCGCAGGTGAATTCGGGGGCGGATTTCAATGCGCTCGTTGCAAAAACCATAGACGCCGCCTGACCCGCCATGCCCATTCGCATTCCAGACACGCTTCCCGCCCGCCGCATCCTTGAAAAGGAAGGCGTGAACGTCATGACTGAGGCCACGGCCAACAGGCAGGACATTCGGCCCCTGCGCATCGCGCTGCTCAACCTGATGCCCAACAAGATCAAGACAGAGACACAGTTTGCACGCCTGATCGGTTCTTCACCGCTGCAGGTGGAACTCACACTTGTCACGACTGGCAGCCACACACCGAAGAATACTTCGCAAGAGCACATGCTGGCCTACTATCAAAACTGGCAAGACATCAAGGATCAGTTCTTTGACGGATTCATCATCACTGGCGCGCCCATCGAACTCTTGCCGTTCGAAGATGTGAACTATTGGAAGGAACTGACCCAGATCTATGAGTGGACACAAACCCATGTGTTCTCCACCTTCAACATTTGTTGGGCAGCACAGGCTGGGCTCTATCATTTTTATCAGGTGCCAAAGCATGAACTCGCCCAGAAAGCCTTTGGTATCTACCACCACCGGAATTTGAGCCCCACCTCGATTTACCTGCGTGGCTTCTCCGATGATTTCGCCATGCCCGTTTCGCGTTGGACAGAAGTGCGCCGGGCCGACCTGCCCAACAGTGCCGACCTCGAAATATTGCTGGAGGCCGATGATGTAGGCCTATGCCTCATCAATGACGCGCGCCACCGCCAGCTCTACATGTTCAACCACATTGAATATGATACCGAGAGCCTGGGTGATGAATACCGCCGCGACATTGAAGCAGGCAAGACCATCAACAAGCCCGCGCATTATTTCCCTTCGGATGATCCCAGGCGTGTGCCGGAAAATCGCTGGAGGGCCCACGCCCATTTGCTCTTTGGCAATTGGATCAACGAAGTCTATCAATCAACGCCCTTTGATCTGAGCACCCTTCAGCCCTCGCCAACACGTTGAAGACTCTCTACATCACCCCTCACCATCTGCGGCAATCGTCCCTCTCCCCTTGCGGGAGAGGGTGCCCGACAGGGCGGGTGAGGGGTCGCTCCGAACCAGCAGGACGATGCGGAGCAACCCCTCATCCGTCACGCGCTTCGCGCGCGCCACCTAAGCTGTTTGCCTTGCAAACCGCCTACCAACAAGGGGAGAAGGATGAATGGCCCTCCCACGCCGAAAATTGCCCACCCACCTGAAACCCCTTGTTTTTGAGGCTCTTTCCACCCAACTATGAGCTGTGAGAAGGAGCACAGGCGCTTTGAGTTGGACTGACTTTGTTGATGGCAGCAGGATCGCTGCGGGGGGCTTTCGCGATTTTGCGGCAAGCCTTAGCGCGCCTGTTTTGCGTCTCGGCGTCACCGGGCTTTCGCGCGCCGGCAAAACCGTGTTCATCACTTCGCTTGTTCATGCCCTCACAAAGGGCGCGCGGCTTCCTGTGTTTGAGGCACAAAATGAGGGCCGTATCCTCAAGTGCTATCTTGAGCCGCAGCCCGATGATGATTTGCCGCGCTTTGCCTATGAACAACATTTGCAGAGCCTTAACGGAGAAACGCGCCACTGGCCGGAAAGCACCAAGCAGATCAGCCAGCTCCGCCTTACCATTGAATACGCGCCAGAAACTTTCCTTGCGCGCACTTTCGGCTCTGGCCGGTTGCACGTCGATATTATTGATTACCCAGGCGAATGGCTGCTCGATTTGCCACTGATGCAGCAAAGCTATCAGCAATGGTCGCAAGCCATCCTGGCCGCGAGCCGCAGAGCGCCGCGTCTTGCCCTTGCCGGTGAATGGCACAACTATCTTTCCACCTTGAACCCCCAGGCCCCAGCCGATGAACTTGAAGCTGTGAAGGCGGCCAGCCTTTTTACGGCCTATCTTTCCGCCGGGCGCAAGCGCAACATCTCTCTCTCCAGCCTCCCGCCGGGCCGCTTCCTCATGCCGGGGGATTTGGCTGGCTCTCCCTTGCTCACCTTCGCGCCGCTGGATGTGACACCGGACACGATATTCAACCCTGGCACTCTCGGCGCATTGATGGAGCGGCGCTATCAATCCTATGTGTCGCATGTGGTGAAGCCCTTCTTCTTCGGCCACTTCGCGCGGCTGCACAGGCAAATCGTTTTGGTAGATGTGATGAGCGCGCTCAATGCGGGCGTGCATGCGGTGGAAGATCTGCGCGCCGCCCTCACCGATGTGATGGGGTCTTTCCGGCTTGGTTCCAACACACTGCTTTCCACTGTCTTCGGCAAGCGCATCGACAAGGTTCTCTTTGCCGCCACCAAGGCCGATCTTCTGCATCACCAAAGCCACGACAAGCTTGAGGCCATCTTGCGCCTTCTGGCTGATGAGGCGGCAAGCAATGCCGAGTTCAGCGGCGTAACCATTGACGCGTTGGCGCTTTCCGCCATCCGCGCCACGCGCGAAGCGACAGTAAAAAAGAGAGGGGAGGAACTCCCCTGTATTGTAGGTATACCAGAACATAATCAACATATAGGATTTGAATCCTTAGATGTCAAGGGGGAGTTTGCAATTTTTCCAGGCGATCTTCCCGCCTATCCGCAAGCAGCACTGGAGGGCCTTTCTACCGGCCAGTTGCAATTCGTGAAGTTTCGCCCGCCAGAAATGGCAGGCGAAACTTTCCCGCACATCCGCATGGACAGGGCCATACAATTCCTCATTGGAGACTTCTTCCCATGAAGCAGGACGCAAAAGCGCCACGCGTGCCGCAAGCCTTCAGGCTGGACGAGGATGGCGCGCATGTTGAGACCAAACGCCGGGTGGCAACAGATATAGAGTTCACCACTCTGCCCGAGCCCAAGCTTCCCATTGAAGCCCCCATGGCCGAGGCCAATGCCCGCCGCCGAACCACGCCTTGGGGCAATATATTCGTCAGCGCATTATTTTCGCTGCTCCTGATGTGGATTGGTCTTTGGGTCAGCAATCTCATTGAAACGTTCTTTACCAAGTCCATGGCGCTGGGCTGGGTATCCGTGGCGCTGGCTGCGGTTGCCGGCCTTGCGCTGCTGGCCATCGTGAGCCGCGAAATCTGGGGCCTGCTCAGCCTGCGCCATATCGAGCGGCTGCAGGTGGATAGTGCCCGCGCCATCAACCAGAATGATCAGGCCGCGGCCAAGGCCGCCAAGGCGGAGCTCAGGAGCCTTTATTCCGGCCGCGCCGACATGGCCTGGTCCCTGCAATCATGGTCAAAACATGAAGGTGATATCATTGACCCTCCCGACGCCATGCGTCTGGCAGAGCGCAGCTTGCTTGAACCTTTGGATGAAGCGGCGCACCGCATCATTGCCCGCCGCGCCAGGCGTGTAACGCTGCTGACAACTGTAACCCCCGCCGCCGCATTGGATATGATCCTTGTCGGCATGCAGAATCTTTTCATGATCCGTGAGATCGCCCAGCTCTATGGCGGCAGACCTTCTTTCATTGCCACATTGCGGCTGGGCCGCCTGGTGGTGACGCATCTGGCCGTGGCAGGCGGCTTGGCTTTGTCAGACAATTTCATCCACCTTTTTGTCGGCAAGGGCATTCTGGGCAAGCTTTCTGCCCGCTTTGGCGAAGGTGCCATCAATGGCATTCTGACATCCCGCATCGGACTGGCAGCATGCGAAGTGTGCCGCCCAATCGCCAAGGAAGCCAGCAAGCGCGAAACGCTGTCTTCCCTGGCCAAGGAACTGGCAACCTTCACCAAGGACCAAGACAAAACCGAGCAGCCTTAACCTTTAATTAACTGCATCACCAACTGCCGGTGCAAGGATAAGGGTTTTCCAGCGTTTTTGGACTAACTCCCGGGTGGGTCACCGAGGCGGGGCGTGCTGAAAGCAGTCGATACATCCAAGGCCATGACACTGCGGGCAGCTTCGGCTGAATCTCCCGCAAAAGCCGCCTTGCCCGCGGGATGCAGCCTGTCGATGGTCACCACACTCAGGTCACTCGCGCGGCTGGAATTGAATTGGCGCGCCCTTGAAGATCAATGTGCCGTAGCACCCACTGTGTTCCAATGTTTCGATTGGGTGAAGTGCTGGTGCGAAACCTATGCCCTGCCCGACAGCCCCAATGAAATTCACATTGTTGTTGGCCGCCGCAACAATGACGTGGTTTTCATTTGGCCAATGATGCGCAAGAAGCATCATGGCCTGCATATTCTCACCTGGCTGAGCCACCCCATTGGCCAATATGGCGACTTGTTGTTGTGCGGTGATGAAGACTCCAGCCAGTGGATCAGCGCAGCGATTTCATACCTCAGGATCAATCACGCGGCAGACGTCCTGCACCTGCGCCATGTCCGCAAGACCAGCAACATCGGCCCCCATGTTCAGCGCCACTTTCACGACGGCATGCTTTATGAACGCGCGCCCGCCATGGACCTCAGCCAGTTCGCGTCGGAGGAAGAATATGATGGCCGCTATGACAGCCAGCAGCGCAAGCGCCGCAAGAAAATCCGTAAGCATCTGGAGGAGCAAGGCCCGCTTGAGTTTCGCATGCTGCCCGCTGGCGATGAAGCAGAAGCGGCCATTGACCTTGCCACGTCAGAGAAACTGCGCTGGCTGGAAGCGCGTGGGCGCTATAACCGCGTGCTCTCTTGCCCGCGCCACGCCACGCTGATGAAACACCTGTCGCGTGTCAGCGGCACGGATTTCCGGATGATGACCGCGGCATTGACAGCGGGCGGCAAGCCCGTGTCATGGGAGCTGGGCTTCCGCTACCGCGGCACGCATTATGGCTATCTCACAGCCCATATGTTGGAGATGACAGACCAGGCGCCCGGCCGCCTGACCTTGGATCTCTCGCAGCGCCTTGCGCTCAAAGACAGCATGAAGGTGTTCGACCTCATGGTGCCCTATGACCAGCACAAGGAATCCTGGTCTTCCATGATGGAGCCGGTGAATGACTGGTTCCTGCCCCTCACCTGGCGCGGGCGCATTTATGGCAGTGTCTATCTCGGCTTCTTGCGTCCGCAAATCCGCAGCATCTATCTGCACCTTCCGGTGCCCGCCTTGCGCGTCTTGAAGCGCTTGCTGCCACTTTAATGGCGACAGCGCGGCGGCTTTGCCTTTTGTGGCAATTCCCGATAGCCTTCACAGCTTCTGATCGATCATGGAGAGCAATGACGTGACCACGGCAACGCAATTCACACCTTATGCCGGCTTGGCTGGCGGCGCGCTCATTGGCATTTCCGCCGTGATTCTGATGGCGGGGCCCGGGCGCATTGCAGGTTGTTCCGGCATTTTCCGCCGGCTGCTCACATTGCAAATGGATGACGAATTTTGGTGGCGCGCCGTTTTCATTTTCGGCTTGTTGTTGGGCACACTGGTGGCAGCACCCTATGCCGCCAATGCCCAGAACCTCGGCTTCAACAGCCTGCCCGTCACGGTGATCGGCGGGCTTTTTGTGGGCTTTGGCACAGCCCTCTCGCATGGTTGCACTTCAGGCCATGGCATTTGCGGCTTGGCGCGCTTTTCCATGCGCTCACTGGTGGCAGTGCTCACCTTCATGGCAGTTGCTGTCATCACGGTATATGTGATGCGCCATGTGATGGGAGGTTGAGAAATGATGATGCGTCAGCTTTTCACGTTTGTATCCGGCCTGCTCTTTGGCATCGGGCTGGCTGTGTCCGGCATGGTGAACCCGATGAAGGTTTTGGGCTTCCTGGATTTTGCCGGAAGTTGGGATGCAACGCTGATCTTTGTGATGGGCGGCGGCGTTGTTGTGGCGGCCATTGGCTACCGTCTGATTTTTG
>JAYTIG010000578.1:0-1094 GCA_043731995.1 Hyphomicrobiales bacterium | reverse complement strand
CATCACTGACGGCACGCGAGCCTGCGCTTTCATCTTACGGTGCGTCCAAGGCGGCGGCAGAACATTTTTTGCTTGGACAGGCCGGAGGCATGGAGATGCTGGTGCTGCGGGCGCCTGCCATCTACGGGCCGGGCGACCGCGCAACCCTGCCGCTGATGAAAGCCATGCAGGCCAAAACGGCCTTTATCCCCGGCCACAGGCTTTCGCGCTTTGCGCTTTTGCATGTGGAGGATTTCGCCCGCATTGCTGCGGAGGCAGTTTCTGCATCCCGCACCGGGTTGGTTGAGCTTGATGATCGCAGGGGCAGCTATGATTGGAACATGATTGTTGCTGAACACCGGCGTATCACTGGGCTGCCGGAGCGCGTGATCTTCGTTCCCAAGCCGGTGGCATTCGCGGCAGCGGCAGCTGTGGAAGGTTTTTCGCGCCTCGCCAACAGGCCTTCGATGACCAACACCGGAAAAGTGAATGAGCTTTATCACCGCGACTGGTCGGCTCAGGCGGAAAGCTGGCCGCGCGAAAATGCCATCGGCCTTGCGCAGGGCCTTGAAGAAACCCTCACCTGGTATCGCCAGCATGGCTGGTTGCCGCCCCTCCCACAACAGACTAGAAGCCAAGCATGACTGAAATTTCCGACATCGTTCCCGTTCTTGTTGGTTTGTTGAAGCCCTTCAATCCTGAGAACTTGTCACTCACCGAAGCCACAGACATTCTAGCCGAACTCAACATTGACTCCGTGGGTGTTCTCGATTTCATCATGGAAGTGGAAGACCATTTCGATATTGAAATTCCGATGAACGTCGTTTCCAATATTCGCACGGTGGGTGAGCTTGCCGCCTATGTGCAATCACAATTGAACAAGGCTTGAGCGATGGTTGATCTTCTCGATAAGCACAGAGGCATAGCAGACCGTTTTCAGCGCATGCTGGATATGGGCATCAATGGCCTGGGCGTTACCAACGACAAGATGATTTCACCCACTAGGGCCGTCGTGGGCAACCGCGAGATTCTGCTTGCAGGCACAAACAATTACATGGGCATCACCTTCGATCCGCGTTGCATCGCGGCAGGGCAAAAGGCGCTGGCGGAATTCG
>JAYTIG010000577.1:0-8375 GCA_043731995.1 Hyphomicrobiales bacterium | reverse complement strand
CGTTTTTCTTTGACAGGGACCCGAGCATGACCTTCAATCCCGGCACACTTCCTGCCTCCGGCAAATCAGGGACACAACAATGAAACTCTATGGTGATCTTCTTTCCCCCTTCGTGCGCATGAGTCTGGTGACAGCACTGGAATGCGGCCTTGGCACACGCGTGCAATTGGTTTCAACGCTGGTCAAGCCGCACGAGGCCAACCCCGTGCTCACGCGCCTGTCACCTATCGGCAAAGTGCCCGCGCTGGAAACCGACCACGGCCACCCGCTTTATGACAGCCGCGTGATCATGGAATATTTCTGCCATGTGGCCGGCAACAAGGCGCTGCTGGCTGACGATGGGGCGAAGCACTTCAAGGTGCTCACCTTGCTGGCGCTGGCGCAAGGCATGGGTGATGCCGCCGTGGCGCTGCGGTATGAGACTTTCGCCCGCCCGCAAGAGGCGCGTTGGGCCGATTTGGCCAACCGCCTGCGCCTACGCGTAGGTGCCTGCATGGATGAGATGGAGCTGCACTGGCTTGAGCTTTTGGGCGAAGTGAACCTTGGCACCATCGCGACCGCTGTTGTGCTCGGCTATATTGATGTGCGCGAGTTGGCCCCCGATTGGCGCAAATCGCGCAAGGGTTTGGCGCACTGGCATGAGGCCTTCGCCAAACGCGAAAGCATGGTCAACTCAGTTCCGCGCACATGAAAGAAGACTACACAATCATCGTCTCGGGCGCAGGCCCTACGGGCCTTGCTGCTGCGGTGCTGCTGGCACAGGAAGGCGTGAAAACTGCCGTCATCGCGCCACCAGCACCAGAGGATGTGCGCACCACGGCCCTGATGCAGCCCGCCATGAAACTGCTGTCCTACATTGGCATCTGGCCGGGGCAGATTGCTGAACACTGCGCGCCCTTGAAGCGCCTGCATCTGGTCGATGATACAGGCAACCTCGTATCCGCCCCCCGCATTGAATTTGCAGCGACAGAACTGGGCCTCACTGAATTCGGCTTCAACGTGCCGCTGGCCCACCTCATTCCGGCCTTAGGCGCCCGTGCCTTGGAATTGGGTGTGACCCTGATTGATGACAAGAGCGTCTCAACCACTCAAGATGCAGAAGCCATCACGGTGAAAACCGAAAGCGGCCAGAGTTTCACCGCCAGGGCCTTGCTCATTGCTGATGGCATCAAGTCACCATTGCGCAAAGCTTTGGGCTTTGCCACCGACACCAAGCCCTTCAACCAGCATGCCCTTGCGTTGAGCTTCGCTCATAGCTCACCACATGAATTCATCTCCACCGAATGGCACAAGAAGGATGGCCCCTTCACCACGGTGCCTCTTCCCGGCTTGCGATCTGCTCTGGTGTGGATGGCAAAGCCCGCACGCATTGCTGAATTGAAGACCTTGGATGATGCGCAGTTGGCAACACAAATCCAGTTGGAAACCCACGGCACCCTGGGCCGCATTTCGAATCTCGGCCAGCGCCGTTCCTTCGCCATGCAGACCCAACAATCCAGGCCGCTTGCCAAATCGCGCAGCTTTCTGATTGGTGAAGCAGGCCACGCCCTGCCCCCCATAGGCGCCCAGGGCCTCAATCTCTCTCTGCGCGATGCCGCAACTGTGGCAGACCTGATCGTGGAGGCCGCAGATCCCGGCTCTGCATCGCTCTGCACTGAATATGACCGTCTTCGCCGCAGCGATGTGGAACCGCGCTTGGCTATCACCGGCATTCTCAACAATACACTGCTGTCGGATTTCAGCTTGCCTCATCTTGCCCGCGTCGTGGGGCTGACGGCGGTGGCCAAGTTCCCGCCCTTGCGGCAGCTGGCTCTGCGTCAGGGCCTTGCCAGCTCAGCAAGCCTGCCCTTTGCTATGCGCTGATTCCATGCGCGTCAACACCTTGCATTGGCGGCATATACTTGGCATTTTCACACCATGACTAACCTTGCAAAATTTCAGATCGGCCAATTGGTTCGCCACCGCCTGTTTTCCTTCCGGGGCGTGATCTTTGATGTTGATCCCGTCTTCAATAACACTGACGAGTGGTGGAACTCCATCCCGGCCGAAGTGCGCCCCCGCAAGGATCAACCCTTCTACCATCTGCTGGCCGAGAATGATGACACCGAATATGTGGCCTATGTCTCAGAACAGAACTTGCTTGAAGATGAAAATCCCGAACCGGTTCGCCACCCGCAGGTGGGTGACTATTTTACGGGCTTCGACAAGAAGCACGCTTGCTACAAACTGAAACCGCGCCGGGCCCATTGAAATGACCAAAAAGAAAGCGCTGATTGTTTGGGGCGGCTGGGAAGGCCATACGCCAGAACGCTCCGCCACCACTGTGCGCGGGATACTGGAACGTAATGGCTTCGATGTGCGCGTTGAAACTTCAACTGCGGCCTATGCCGACAAGGCGATCCATGATTTGAGCCTCATCGTTCCAATGGTCACCATGTCAGTGATCGGCAAGGAAGAAGTAGCCAATCTCTGCGATGCTGTTCGCAGCGGCGTGGGCCTGGGCGGCTTTCACGGCCTGATGTGCGATTCATTCCGCAACGAAACCGAATATCAATTCATGACGGGCGGCCAGTGGGTGGCCCACCCCGGCAATATCATTGATTACGTTGTGAATGTTACCAAGCCGGGTGATCCGATCATGCAAGGCATCAGCGATTTTCCTTATCGCTCCGAACAATATTACATGCATGTTGACCCCGCCAATGAAGTACTAGCAACCACCACATTTGATGGCACACATTGTGAGTGGGCCAAGGGCGCAACCGTGCCCGTGGTGTGGAAGAAACACTATGGCAAGGGCCGGGTGTTCTTCTGTGCGCTGGGCCATACGGCAGATGAATTTGCCTCGCCGCAATTTTCGAACATTGTGGAGCGCGGCTTGCTATGGGCGGCGCGTTGAATAGGTCGACAGCCCAATTCCTGCTGCGATAATCGCTGCACCGATCCAGACCATTGAAGGATAGGTCTCACCCAAAAAAGCAACACCTGCAAACAGGCCGACAGCCGCCGCCACATAGCCGATCTGACTCAAATAGGTCGGCCCGCCAATTTGCTGCAAGCGGAAGAACATCGTGAACATCAGCGTGGATGAAAGCAGTTGTGCAGCCAGCAGCAGCGGTACTTTCGCCAGTGTCGCCAGGTCAATGCCACCATATAGCGCCAGCGCAATCGCCAGCAGAAATGGCACCGCCGCAAGATTGGTCAGGCTGCCCAGCACGATGGGCCCCACCCCTCGCGGCCAGGCGAGGCTGCGATAGACATTTCCTACGCCCAGAAAACAGGGAATGAGCAAGCCTAGCACCAACCACCAAACCCCGGCAGGTTCCGAACCTCCACCCTTGCCCCAAACCACCACGATGGCTCCGGCAAACCCCAAGGCAATGCCAGCGAGGCCGAGTCGGTTCGGTGGCCAGACTTTCAGTATCGTGGAAAGCGCCGCCGTGGTCACAGGCGATAGCGCAAACATCAAGCCCGCAAGCCCACTGCCGATCTTGGGGATCACGGTGAAGGTGAGTAGGTTGGGCATCACATAGGAGAGCAGCCCGGAAGCTAAGGAAAAGCGCAACATACCAGAAGCAACGCCTTGTTTTCCAATAACTTTCGCCAAACAGAGTAATGCAAGACCAGCGCCAAGCGAAATGAATGCCGCCCAGAGCGGGGCTGAAACTCCAGCAGCAAGAGCAAGTTTGCCCAAAGGAAAGTTCAACCCGAGGCCAACCCCCGTGCCAATAAGCAAGAGCAAAGGATTGTCCTGCAATTTGCTCATAGGCCGATCTGGTCGATCAGGTCTTCGGCAATCAGGCTGCGGCGCGCTACGGCATTGGCCGCGGCCCCATGCAGCCAGGCACCGGCGCCAGCGGCATCAAATCCGCCCATGCCTTGTGCCATGAGCCCCGCGATCAGCCCCGCCAAAACATCGCCAGAGCCTGCAGTGGCCAGTTTGGCGGGCCCATTGGAATTGATCCGCGCCCGGCCATCTGGTGCCGCAATCACCGTATCGGGCCCTTTCAACAAAACAATCGCCCCAGACCGCGCCGCCGCTTCTCTGGTGCGTTCAACCTTGCTTTCATCTGTTTGAGAAATGTCACTGAAAAGACGTGCGAATTCGCCTTCATGTGGGGTCATTACCACGTCTCTCGAAGGATGCACCTTGATGGCCGAAAACAACTCTTCCGGCGCATCGGCAAAGACGCTCAGAGCATCCGCATCAAGCACCACAGCTTTGCCATGAGCGAGAAAACTGAAAACCTTGTCCTTCAATCCAGCGAATCCGGCACCGGGCCCAATCACCGCCGCCGTCACCCGTGCATCATCCAGCAACGCGGCAATTTCCGTGCTGCGCTCAACCGGCTTCAGCATGACCGACGATACATGTGCGGCATGAACCCGCAACGCCGCCGGGGCACCCGCAATCGAAACCACACCTGCCCCCACGCGCGCCGCCGCCATGGCGCACAGCCGCGCGGCGCCGGTTTGAAACTCAGGCCCGCTCCACACCACAACATGCCCGCGCGTGAACTTGTGGGCCGAGGCCGCGAAACCCGGCATCGCTGGTGCCGCGTTTTCACAGAGCTTGGGCTCGATCACATCCAACACCTGTGAAGGAATGCCAATATCCGCCACAACCGTCTCGCCACACAGTTCACGCCCTGGCATCAAGACGTGTCCCGGCTTCTTGCGAAAAAAGGTGACAGTGAGATCAGCCTTCACGCTAGCGCCACGCGCACGGCCAGTCAATCCATCAAGGCCAGAGGGCACATCAATCGACACAATAGGAATTTGCGCCGCCGCAACGGCTTCCGCCCAACTCAAGGGAAAATCGCGATTCAGACCCGCACCAAAAATCGCATCCACAATCAACTGCGGTTTGGCTTTGCCCACAAATGCCATGCCGAAATCGGCAAAGGGCAATACACGGCCTTTCCACTTGGCCGCCATCCGCGCGGCATCTCCCGACACTGGCATGTGTTCTGCCGCGAGATAAACTTGCACCGGCCATTTCTTCGCCGCCAGCAGCCGTGCCACGACAAAACCATCACCACCATTGTTGCCCGGCCCACAGATGACTGCCACGCGGCACTTTCTATAGCGCTGTAAAATTTCTGCAGTTGCCGCATGCCCGGCATTTTCCATCAAACTGAGTGAGGGCACATTGAACTTGGCCATGGCAAGTTCATCAGCCTTATACATTTCTTGCGGTGTCAGCACTTCATGCCCGGTCATCGCACCACTGTCGCATTGGGCCGTGTCAGAAATCAACTGCCTTTGTCGGCAGAACTTGCCTCTCAATGCTTTACGTCTTGCTTCTTCCCCATCGGCTGCCCGATTTCCTTCAGCATCTGGCCAAACCACTTCTCCTTCGTGTCAAACGGCTTGCCGCCCTTGATGCGGGGGAATTCGATCGCACGCAGTGGCGCGCCCTTCTTGCCTTCGTCGTGGCCAATCACGCCTGATACGCCCTTGAGTGCACTTTTCACCGCCTCTGCGCACATCAGCTTGATGAGCGCCAGGTCGGCTTTGTTGGCACGGGCCGAGCGAGCCATGTAGCCTGACTTCTGCACCAGAACCTTCTCGGCTTTCACCATGTCGGCAAAGCGCTTGGCGAACCAGGCACCTGGGTTGATCTTGTCGATCTTCACATGGCCAAAGGCATCACGCTCCGGCTCTTCACCGCGCGCGCGCATCTCGGCCACGATGTCTTCAATGCCAGCGCCTTCACTCAGGAAAATCGAAACGCAATCTTTCTCATCCATGCGCTTCATCAGGCGTTTGGCTTCACCTTCCAGATCAACAGCCACTTCGGGCACATAAACCGCATCAATATCCTTATGCGCCATGGAAAGATTGAAATCCGGCACGAACTTCATCCTCTTCAGGCGCTTGCGATAGGTATCAGCCGTCGCTGCGGTCAGCCAGCCACAGTTGCGGCCCATCACTTCATGGATGAGCAACATGCGCGGATTGGTGCTTTGTTCGTTGATGGCATTTTCAAAGAAGATGGCACCCTGCTCTGCGGCCGTAACGGCGCCCAGCGTTTGCTTGATCGGCACCACGTCATTGTCGATGGTCTTGGGCAAACCCACCACGGTGAGGTTGTAGTTGTTCGCGGCCAGATAAGCTGCCAAATCCGCTGCCGTTGTGTTGGTGTCATCACCACCAATGGTGTGCAAAATGGTGATGCCGTCTTTGACCAGTTGCTCAGCGGCAACATGCAGCGGATTCTCGCCCTCTTTCACCAGCTCGCGCTTGATGCAATCTTTCACATTGGTGAGCTTCACGCGGCTGTTGCCGATGGGCGAGCCGCCATGCTGGGTAAGCACCAGTGCATCCTTGCGCACCTTGGCCGTGACTTTGACTGACCAGCCCTTGAGCAGGCCCATATAGCCGTTACGGTAACCGATGATCTCGGCCTTGGGCAGCTTCTTGGAATAGTCGGCAATGAGATAACCCACAGCCGCCGACAAACAAGGCGCCAGCCCCCCGGCAGTCAGCAAGGCGATTTTCTGTTTCTTCTGTTCGGCTTTGGCCATGATGTGCGCTCCTCAATCCTTGGATTGCTGCTACCAAAGCGTATAACCGCCGTCCACTGAAACAATCGAACCCGTCATCAGGCTGGCCGCATCCGACGCCAAGAATAGCACCGCGCTGGCGACTTCCTCAGGCTTTCCCATCCGGCCCATCGGCGTACCATCAATCCATTGCTTCAGGATTTCTGGCTTCTGCGATTCATCACGTGTGAGATCGGTTTCGATATAAGTGGGCGCTACGGCATTGACCCGCACGCCGCGCGCGGCCCATTCCGCCGCCAATGAACGGGTGAGATGATGTACTCCCGCCTTGGAAGCATTGTAATTCACCTGCTCCTGCGGATAGTTCACGATCTCAGCCGACATTGAACCCAGATTGATGATCGCGCCCGACTTCCGTTCCAGCATGTGCTTGCCAAAGCTGCGGCAACACCAGAATACGCCATTGAGATTGACGTCGATCACCTTGTTCCATGTGGCATCATCCATCCGCTCGGCAGGGATGAAGGAAATGGCAATTCCGGCATTGCACACCAGAATATCAACCTTTTCGTATTGCTTGATGATGGTCTGAGCGGCCGCTTCAACGGCCTTTGAATCTGTCACGTCGAGCGCAAGCGCCGATGCCTTGCGCCCCTTGACCGCCAAGGCCTTGGCCGAAATTTCAGCCAAATCTCCATTCATGTCCGTCAGCACCACATGCGCGCCAGCTTCCGAAAGTGCATCTGCCGTGGCAAAACCAATGCCCTTGGCGGCTCCGGTCACCACCGCCACCTTGCCGTCCAGCTTGAATTTTTCGAGATACATGATGCTTCCCTGTGCCCATGGAAAGCATCATGTCATGTGAACCGCTGCTTTTAAAGCGTCACTTCACCGCAAAACAATAGAACAACCCGGCCCCGCCGGTTTTCACCAGTGCATCTTGGCTGCAGCCTGCGCTGCCATGGGCGGAATTCCAGGATTTCATGTGCCGCGTATCCTTCAGGCCCATGTGATCGTGGTGGCCCACAATGGCTGAGCCTTCGCCATCACTCGTCCAGTTCTTGCAGGTGGTATCACCCCCGGCCGTTGAATACATGCCTTGCGGGTCAGAACCCGTCAGCATGTCGTGCATATTGGTGGCATCGCTCCGGCCCATCACCATTTCACCCTTTTCTGTCAGTGCCGTTTGTTTGTTGAGATTACTGTTCTCCGAATGCAGATCCTCAACCGACTTGGCGATCACATCACCTTTGGCATTGACCCAGGGCCCGGGCCCAATGCGCTCCCTCGCGTTGACGCCAGCGTCTCCGCCAAGCGCGGTGGTGGAAAGATAGGCACGCCAATCTGTTTTGGTGGAGCCCGCGGCCTTTGCCAGTGCAGCACAATGGGCGTCGGCCCCGTCGAGGCCACCGAGATTGGCGCCATCACCGCCACCCACACTGGTCACAAAAAAGCTCATGGTACTGGGATCGGCCATGGCGGGCAGACTTGCTGTGACAGAAAACAAAAGGCCGACAATAACCAGATGGGCTTTGTTCATCGCATTCCTCCTCCCACTAAGTTCACAATGCAGCAGCAGCTTGCACTGCAAATTGGGCCTGTTGATGAAATACGCTGGGAATATCCTTCTTGTTCCGCATCACGCTGCCATGGCATTTGGCAGCTATATGTGCACATTGCACTCATTTTAAGCAAAAAATGGTGCCGGAAATTTACGCATTGGCCTAAGTCATTGAATCCATTAGGCTAGCTATATGGCATGACATCTGCATCCAAATTCGCACTGAACGAGAGGCTCAAACATGAAAAAAATCGAAGCCATCATCAAGCCCTTCAAGCTGGATGAGGTCAAAGAGGCGCTGCAAG
>JAYTIG010000576.1:0-3203 GCA_043731995.1 Hyphomicrobiales bacterium | reverse complement strand
GCCGATGTGCCTGTGAGTGTGGTGGCCGCCAACGCAAGCGAAGCCGAACGGGTCATCAATCGTCTCAAAGCTTTCAGCGAGGCCAAAGCTGTGCGTTGGCTTGGCATGTTCATGCCGCAGGAGGCCGAAGCAAAGCGCGCAATATTGCACCAGTTAAGTGGCCAGTTTCCACGGATCACACCTGTGCAAAGCCAACCGCCGGCTGACATCCGTGACCAGTTGGAAACTTTGCAGGATAGCCTCAAGGAAATTGCAGCAACCGAAAAAACCCAACCACGGCTCAAACAGGCCGCCGATGATTTTCGCCGCAGCCTTGCCCTGTTGGCGGCCACCAGTGGTGATGAACAGGTGCGGCAACTTGAGAACCGGCTGTTCGGCGGGTTCAACCGGCTGGCAGACCGGGCCGATGTGTTATCGAGCTTGACGGCTCCACAACTCGGTGCGTTGCCTGGTGAACTCCTTGCCCTCTTTGGCAAGCCAGAAGGGCCAATGCGCATTGAGGTTACCCCCGCAACTGGCGCCAACAATGCCAGAATGGCCGAAATCCTGGAGCAAGCGGGTTTCGAAGTTTTGCACCCCAGCGTGGAGCAGGATCAGGCCAACAGGTCTGTGAATCTGGTAGTGGAGAAAGTGTTGGGCGCGGCCTCCGCTCTTGGCCTTATTGCGCTGTTGCTGGCATTGCGCCAGTCACGGTCTATCTTGGCAGCACTTCTCATGACGGTTGCGGCAGTGATTATTGTCGCTGCCGTTGGCCGGTATTGGCAGGTGGAATGGAATCTGACCAACCTGTTGCAGGCCATCAGTGTACTTTCTGCGCTATTGAGTTTCGTTTGGTTGGCCACTGCGCAAGAGGGCAGCACGGCCACTTCTGCCCTTGAGCTCTTTTTGTTGCCGGCCATGGCATTGGCACTGGTTCTGCCTTTCTTGGCCTTGAATATTGCGCCAGTGGTGGCCGCTGTTGCACCTATGGCCAGCGCGTTGTTTGCCACTGTCATTGTCATAGGCCTGCTACGCCAACACCGGCAACCCGCTGCCGACGACATTTAGGTGCCATTTGCATCGGCAGTTGCGGCATGCAATAGTTCCGGCATGCGCCGGCATCAGAACTATAATCGCTTGGGCCCAAAGCACGATTTGCTCGTTGCTTGCGCACGCATTGGTTTTAGACCCTAGATTGCAATTCCGCACCGCCAACTGCCTGGCCTGTTGGGCCGGGACTTTTAGCAAACGGAATTTAAATCATGACAGTACATCGCAAAAATCTTGATCTCGACGCTCTGGTGAAGGCCGATATTGCCCACCATTTTCACCCCTTCACGGACCACAAGTCATTCCACGCCGCCGGTGGCCCGCGCGTTATCACGCATGGCAATGGCATTTATGTCTGGGATGGCAAGGGCAACAAAATTCTCGACGGCATGTCGGGCCTCTGGTGCGTGAACATCGGCTATGGCCGCAAGGAACTGGCTGAGGTTGCCTACCAGCAGATGCTTGATCTGCCCTACTACAATACCTTCTTCAAGACCACGACGGTTCCGGCCACAGAACTGGCCGAGAAGATTTCGTCTGTCTTGCCCAAGCGCTTCCAGCACATCTTCTTCACCAATTCAGGTTCCGAGGGCAACGACACGATCGTGCGCTTTGTGCGCCATTATTGGAAGGTGATGGGCAAACCCTACCGCCAGCACTTCATCGGGCGCAAGCGCGGCTATCACGGCTCCACCTGGGTGGCCGCAAATCTGGGTGGCATGATCGGCATGCAAGAGCAGGGTGGCACGCAACTTCCGGGCTTCCATCACATCCAGCAACCCTATTGGTATGATTTTGGCGGCGACAAGACACCTGAAGAATTCGGCCTTGAGGCTGCTGCCGAGTTGGAAAAGAAAATTCTGGAACTGGGGCCAGACAATGTGGCCGCCTTTATTGGTGAACCCATTCAGGGTGCGGCAGGCGTGTTGATCCCGCCATCAACCTATTGGCCCGAGATCCAGCGCATCTGCAAAAAATATGGCATCATCCTGATATCAGATGAAGTGATTTGTGGCTTTGGCCGCACCGGCAATTGGTTCGGTTTTGAAAGCTTTGGTTATCAACCTGACATTGTGAACATGGCCAAGGGCCTTTCATCGGGCTATCTGCCCATCGGCGCCATCGCCTTCTCGGAGGAGTTGACCAAACCCTTCTTCGACAAGGGCGGCGAATTCTACCATGGCATGACCTATGACGGGCATCCGGTTGCTTCTGCCGTGGCGCTGAAGAACATTGAAATCATCCAGCAGGAAAAACTGGTGGAGCAGGTTGCAGTCCTCGGCCCCTATTTCAACAAAGCCCTGGCCAGCCTGAACAATCACCCCATCGTTGGTGAGACCCGTTCAATGGGGCTCATTGGTGCCATTGAGCTGAGCTGCAACAAGGCCAAACGTGGCCGCTTCCATGATTCTGGCCGCGTCGGAACCATCTGCCGTGACCATAGTTTTAACGCGGGCCTCATCATGCGCGCCTGCTGGGACACGATGGTTCTGGCGCCTCCTTTCTGCATCACCAAGGAGCAGATTGATGAAATGGTGGGCTTGGCCCGCCTGGCTCTGGACAAGACTTATGCAGATGTGAAAGCGGAGGTGCAGTGACGCCGCATGACAGAATTTTAATTGCAAGCGATTGCCGATTTGGAACAGAATGAAACAATTAAATCAGGGAGCTTTTTATGACCATGCATAAACTTAACCGCCGCAAGTTTTTGGCCGCTGGCACCGGCGTCGCCATGGGCGTTTCGCTTTTGCCCTACAAATCCATGGCGGCCGAAGAAAAGAAGATGAATCTCGACAGCTGGGATTCCTATCTTGCTGACAATACACTGGCAGATTTCAACAAGGCCACCGGCATAGAAGTAAAGATTGATCTTTTTGGTTCGAATGATGAGCTTTTTGCCAAGCTGAAGGCGGGCAATCCTGGCTATGACGTGGTGATCCCCTCTGCGAACTGGATCCAACGCATGGTGAAGGCCAATATGTTGATGCCACTGGATCACGGCAAGATCCCCAACATCAAGAACTATGACAAGGCCTTCATGGATGGCGAGTTTGACCCCGGCCGCAAGCATTCCCTGGCTTATGTGTGGGGCACCTTCGGCATCGGCTATCGCAAGTCCAAGGCCAAGACCAAACCGGATTCATGGAAGGCTTTGCTCGATTCAACGGATTATG
>JAYTIG010000575.1:0-3203 GCA_043731995.1 Hyphomicrobiales bacterium | reverse complement strand
TGCTGGTGAAGGCCGATGTCTTGAAGAAGACCTATGTGCTGCGCCGCATTCTCAACCCCATGGGCACAGTGGATGCCATCGAGTTCCTGCTCGACAAGCTGCGCCAGACCAAGGGCAACAGCGATTTCTTCGACAGCATGAACGCGTGATGCCATGGGCGGTTTTGGCTTCGATTCGAACCCGAAATGATCGCCCCGGCCCTTCCTGATACGATCTATGCGCTGAGTTCCGGCCTTGGTAGGGCCGGTATTGCCGTTGTGCGGCTTTCAGGCCACAGGGCAGGGCCAGTTCTAGCCGCGCTGGCAGATGGACTGCCTGCATCTCGTGTGGCTTCCTTGCGCAAGCTGAAGGCGCGGGATCGTCAGGTGATCGATGAGTCGATGGTGCTTTGGTTTCCTGCGCCTCAATCAGCCACAGGCGAAGATGTGGCAGAGCTACATGTTCATGGTGCCCCGGCCATACTTGAATTTCTGTTCTCGGAACTCATGCAGTTTGATGGCTTGCGCCTGGCGGAGCCTGGCGAATTTTCAAAACGTGCCTTTGCCAATGGCAAGCTTGATCTGGTGGAAGTCGAAGGCCTGGCTGATTTGCTGGCCGCACAAGGGGAAGCACAGCGGCGGCTAGCCATGCGGCAGTTTCTGGGTGAGACGAGTGCGGTTTATGAGCGTTGGCGCAATGACGTAATTGCTGCGCTGGCCTTGTATGAGGCGGCCATTGATTTCGTCGAGGAAGATGATGTTGCGGCCAAGGCGCGTGATATGGCGCGGCCGGTGATTGAACGGCTGATCATTGAGTTGGAATCCGCGTTGCAAATGTCTTCCCAGAGTGCGGCCATACGCTCTGGCTTGAGAGTGGTCATCGCGGGCGCCCCCAATGTTGGCAAGTCGTCGCTGCTGAATGTTTTGGCCGGGCGCGAGGCCGCGATTGTCTCACCATTCGCTGGAACCACCCGAGATGTGGTGGAAGCGCAGATTATGTTCGAAGGTTTGCCGTTAACTCTGGCTGATACTGCGGGCCTGCACGAGGGTACTTCTGATGCGATCGAAGAAATCGGCATGGCGAGAGCACAGGCAGCGGCTGGTGATGCAGACATACTGGTGTGGGTTTCGGCACCTGACGTTGATGAGAAAGTAGGGCCGCCGAGGGCTCCCGACCTCTTTGTGCAGAACAAGGCCGATCTGGATTCGATTCGCATCCGCAACGAGTCTGCAATTGCAATTTCCACCAAAACGGGCGTTGGTTTGAATCACTTGCGTGATGTTTTGAAGAAAATGATTCATGTGAAACTGATAGGCGTTGAAGATGCGGTTGTTGTGCGCCAGCGCCATGTGATTGCTGTGCAGAAAACGATTCGCTTGCTCAACGAATGCATTGCAAATGCTAATCGGCCCCATGAATTGGCCACTGAAGATTTACGAAAAGCTGCCCGCGCGTTGGGTTCCATCACTGGGCATGTTGATGTTGAAGATCTGCTGGGCAAGATATTCAGCGAGTTCTGCATCGGCAAATGATGTTTCACGTGAAACTGTTTCAGTGAATCCGACTCTTCCGTGTGCGGATGATTTTAACCTTCTGTTAATCTCCTGAATCGCTTCTGTGCTGGCCGGGGACTCGCCAACTCTGCCAAATTAGAGTAGTTCGCGGCCATGAACACCAAGTTTGATGTGATTGTTGTTGGCGGTGGCCACGCCGGCTGCGAGGCGGCTGCGGCTTCTGCGCGGCTTGGTGCGGCCACGGCCCTGGTCACGCATAAACATTCCACTATTGGCGAGATGTCCTGCAACCCAGCCATTGGTGGGCTAGGCAAGGGGCATTTGGTGCGCGAGATTGATGCGCTTGATGGTGTGATGGGCCGGGTGGCGGATCGTGCAGGCATCCAGTTCCGTCTCCTCAACCGCTCCAAAGGCCCGGCAGTGCGCGGGCCTCGGTCGCAGGCGGATCGGAAGCTCTACCGCCAAGCCATGCAGGCTGCTCTGGCTGATCAGGCCAATCTCAAGGTGATCGAAGGGGCTGTCGTTGCCCTGATCATCGAGAACAATGCGGTGGTGGGCATGAAGACAGGTGACGGCACAGAACTGCGGGCCAAAGCCGTAGTCCTCACTACGGGCACTTTCCTCAATGGCCTGATCCATATTGGCGAGAAGAAGATCCCGGCGGGGCGTGTGGGTGATGCCCCTGCCCTTGGGCTATCTGAACAGTTGCGCCAGTATGACTTGGCTTTGGGCCGTCTCAAAACCGGGACGCCTGCCCGCCTGGATGGAAAGACGATCAACTGGACCATCCTGGAAGAACAGAAGGGCGATGACCCGCCTGTGCCCTTTTCCTTCCTGACGGGAAAGATCACCACGCCGCAAATTTCCTGCTTCATCACCAGTACTACGGCCCAAACCCACCAGATCATTGCCGACAATATTGGCCGTTCCCCCCTCTATTCCGGCCAGATCAGCGGAACCGGACCGCGGTATTGCCCCTCCATTGAGGACAAGATTCACCGTTTCAAGGACAAGTCAGCCCATCAGGTCTTCCTTGAACCAGAAGGGCTCGATGACGACACGGTCTATCCCAATGGCATTTCCACGTCCCTGCCCGAAGACGTGCAAGAGGCCTTTATTCATTCCATGCCGGGGCTGGAGAATGTGCGCATCCTTCGGCCCGGCTATGCCATTGAGTATGACTATGTTGACCCGCGCGAATTGGGGCATGACCTGCAAGTAAAGAAATTGCTGGGCCTTTACCTGGCTGGGCAAATCAATGGCACGACGGGTTATGAGGAAGCTGCCGCCCAGGGCCTCATTGCGGGGCTCAATGCCGCACGGGCCGCCGGGAGTTCAACGTCCATCAGCTTTGATCGGGCCGATGGCTATCTGGGCGTCATGGTGGATGATCTGGTGATGCGCGGCGTGTCTGAGCCCTACCGCATGTTCACATCCCGGGCAGAATACCGCCTAGCCCTGCGGGCCGATAATGCCGACCAGCGGCTGACGCCCAAAGGCATTGAGATTGGCTTGGTCGGCCCCGCTCGCGCCGCGGCCTTTGCCGCCAAGATGGAAGTGATCGAACGGGCGCGAAATGTTGCACGTGAATCATCGCTGACATCCTCGGCCTTGGCCAAACTGGGCATGCGCGTCAATCAGGATGGCCGCAACCGCAATGCACTTGAACTGATTGCAATGCCGGATGTGGGGCTTGAAAAGGCAGAGACC
>JAYTIG010000574.1:0-3205 GCA_043731995.1 Hyphomicrobiales bacterium | reverse complement strand
GCCGTTTTTCAGGGTGACTTTGATCTTGGCTTTCATGTGTCAGATTTCACCAATTTGGGCTTTGTGCGTTCAGTGGTTTCATTGGGCTGGATAATCCCCAAGCGCCGGGCCACTTCTTGATAGGCATCCGTCAGGCTGCCGAGATCGCGGCGGAACACATCCTTGTCGAGCTTCTGGTTGGTCTTGATATCCCAGAGGCGGCAGTTATCCGGCGAGATTTCATCGGCCAGAACCACGCGCATCATTTCATTCTCGACATAACGGCCATATTCCAGCTTGAAATCCACCAGCTTGATACCGATGCCGAGGAAGAGGCCAGAGAGGAAATCATTGATGCGGATCGACATGTGCATGATGTCGTCCATTTCCATGGGCGTGGCCCAACCGAAGGCGGTGATGTGTTCGTCATTCACCATCGGGTCGCCGAGCTTGTCGCTTTTATAATAGCATTCAATGATCGAGCGGGGCAGGGCCGTGCCTTCTTCGAGGCCCAGACGCTTGGCAAGCGATCCCGCCGCCACATTGCGCACCACCACTTCCAGCGGGATGATCTCAACCGAGCGCACCAGCTGTTCGCGCATGTTGAGCGAGCGGATGAAATGGGTGGGCAAGCCAAGCTCATTCAGGCGCTGGAATATGAATTCCGAAATGCGCTGATTGAGCACACCCTTACCTTCGATCACGGCCTTTTTTTCGGCGTTGAAGGCGGTGGCGTCATCCTTGAAGTGAACGATGACGGTGTTCGGCTCCGGGCCCTCGTAGAGAATCTTGGCCTTGCCTTCATAAATGCGCGTGCGCCTGCCGTTCATGGAGAGAATCCTCAAAGTTACTCCGTGGAATACAAACTAACATATGGGGGCAGCTTTGGGGGGACTCAATGATCCACGCAGCACCCCTGTGGAAAGCGGCCTTCTAGGTGCAATTATTGCGGCGCACAAACGCTTTTTGGGCATTGAAAGCGAGTGCGCTGTTCCCCAAATGATTCCAAGTAGATGCGCTGCCACTTGGAAGTTTTCCAAACCCGTGCGATATGAGGCAAAGTTGAGAGAAGGAAGAAGTGATGACAACCTTTGACAAACGCGAAGCGGCAGAAGAGGGCAAATTTGCCCATGATGAAGAGCTTCAGTTCAAAGCCCGCGCGCGGCGCGACAAGCTGGTGGGGCAATGGGCCGCTGAAAGGCTGGGGCTTTCTGGCGCGGCCGCTGAGTCTTATGCCGCTGAAGTGGTCACGGCCGATCTTGAAGAACATGGCGATGCTGATGTGATCCGCAAGCTGAAAAAAGACTTTGCGGCCAAGAATGTGCAGGTTTCTGATCACCAGATTGAGCGCACGCTCAGCGAAAAGATGTCTGAGGCGATAAAAGACATCAAGGCGAAGGGATAAGTGATGAGTCTGCGCAACCGGCTTCATGACGGAAAGCCATTTCTATTTTCCTGGATGGGAATTCCGGGTGTGCAGCTTGCAGGCCAGTTGGCACGTGCCGGGCTTGATGGCGTGGCGCTGGATTTACAGCATGGCCTCATCGGCATGGATCAGGCCAATGGCATGGCGGCAGCCATCACGGCGGCGGGCAAGCCTGTTATCACGCGGGTGTTGTGGAATGATCCGGGCCTGATTGGCCAGGCGCTGGATTTCGGTTCATCTGTGGTCATTGCGCCAATGGTGAATTCAGTGGATCAGGCCAAGGCTTTGGTGAAGGCAGCGAAATATCCTCCGGTGGGCCAGCGCAGTTGGGGTGGCTATGCCATGGTGCAGGCTTCCGGCAAGTCTGCTGCTGAATACCTGAAGGAAGCCAACCGCGATACTCTGGTATTTGCCATGGTGGAGACGCAGGAAGCACTGGACTTGGTGGAGCAGATTGCCGCTGTGCCGGGGCTGGACGGCTTGTTTGTGGGCCCGAGCGATCTCTCGATCGCTCTTTCCAATGGCGCAGAATTGAACCGCCTCTCTGCCGCCAACTTGGTGGCGATGAAGAAGGTGCATGAAGCGGCCAGGAAAAACGGGCTGGTGGCCGGTGCTTTCGCGGGCACGGGCGAAATCATCAAGCATTATGCCGCGATGGGCTACACCTTCATGGCTGCAGTGACCGACAATGACGTTTTGAAACTGGGTGTGGCAGCAGTGGCAGGAGCGGTTTGACCTTTCCGCGCAAACCGCTAATCCTTGCGTCATGACACTTCCTCTCGACCAAAGCCGGGTTCTTGACCGTCTGCTCACTCTTGTTGAGGCTGCGGGCCGCATCGCGGCGCAGACGGACAAATATTTCACCAACACCAGCCTCATTGTTGCGGCCCATGGTGATGCGGAAGTGACCTTTGCCGTTTTCATGCGGCGGCGCGTGGTGGCCGCCCTTGAGCCGGTGATCCGTCTGGTAAACCATTTTGTTCCCGAGGCACAGATCAAGCGTTTTGTGGAGGAGGGCGAGGTTGTGCCTTCTGAACACAAGCTTCTGGAAATCACTGGTTCGATGAAGCGGCTTTCGGAAATTGAGACGCTGCTGCTGCAGAAAACCGGCTTTCCCTGTGTGGCGGCCAATAATGCCTATGAAATGTGCTTGGCCATTCCCTCGGCAAGCTTCATGGATATGCACGCGCGTCATGCATCTGGCGCCGAGATGAATATTCTGGCCGCCTATGGCGCCAAGGTGGGCAGCGAGGCAGCGCGGGTGGCCAACAAGGCGGTCAAGGGTTTTGTGGGTTCATCTCAGGATCTCACCGCGCCGTTTTTCGGTGCGGCTTCCGGCATGGGCACCATGCCGCATGCGCTGGTAGGTTACGCCGATGGCGATGCCTTGAAGGCCATGAAGCTGTTCAACGAAACGCTGCCTGATGCCAAATCGCTGATCGCGCTGGTGGATTATACCGGCCACGAAATCGCCGATTCCCTGCGCTGCGCCAAGTGGTTCTATGATGAAGCCAAACTTGACACGCGCGGCAAGCAATTCGGCATAAGGCTCGACACCCACGGCGGTCGCTTTGCCGAAGGCCTGGACTATGAAAAGTCGGTTGATGTTGTCGGCGAATGGCTGGGCGTGCGCGGCGAATATTCCATCGTTGAACAAGTGCTGGGTGGGCGCACGGTGCAGCTTGATCCCAACAACATGCTGGTCGACAAAGTGCGCCGCATTCTGTTCGGCAAGGGTGTTTCGGTGGCGGCTATCATACACGCGCGGCGCGCGCTGGATGACGCGGGCTTCAAAGCGGC
>JAYTIG010000573.1:0-1102 GCA_043731995.1 Hyphomicrobiales bacterium | reverse complement strand
GACCTTGTTCAGAGGGCTTGGTTTCAGCGGCAATGCTTGAGGCGACAGCGGAGAAGAGGGCAAGAGAGATGAGAACAAGCTGGCGAAAGCGCATGGTGCTTCACACCTAGCAGAGTCGAGCGCACTTATTAAGCAGGAAGCTTCTGGCCCAACCGACCTGCGACATCCTGGATGAATTGCCAGGCTACGCGGCCAGAGCGCGCGCCACGAGTGACAGACCATTCATTGGCGGAATGTTGCAGCTCTTCCTTCGGCACTTTCAGGCCAAAGTGCTCGGCATAGCCCGCCACCATTTCGAAATAGTCATCCTGCGAGCAATTGTGGAAACCCAGCCACAGACCAAAGCGATCTGACAGTGACACCTTTTCCTGCACGGCCTCGGACGGTGAAATGGCAGTGGAGCGCTCATTCTCGATCATGTCGCGGGGCAGAAGGTGGCGGCGGTTTGAGGTGGCATAGAAAATCACATTCTCAGGCCGGCCTTCGAGGCCACCATCGAGTGCAGCTTTCAGCGATTTGTAGCTGGTGTCTTGCGCATCAAAAGAGAGATCATCGCAGAACACGATGAAGCGGAATTTCGTCTGCGCACGGAGCAATGCCATGAGTTGGGGCAGGGTGCCAATATCCTCGCGGTGGATTTCCACGACCTTGAGACCTTTGTGATCCTTGGCCACATGGGCCTGTGCGGCTTTTACCAGCGATGACTTGCCCATGCCGCGCGCGCCCCACAGCAGGGCATTGTTGGCAGGCAGGCCTTTGGCGAAGCGCACCGTGTTTTCGAGCAAAATATCGCGGGCCTGATCGACACCTTTGAGCAAGTTGATGGGAACGCGGTTGACCTTGGACACGGATTCCAGCCCCGCCAATGGCCCATTCCACACAAAGGCTTCATGCTTGGCGAAAGCGGGCAGGGGCCGGGGTTTGGGGGCCAACCGTGCCAAAGCCTCAGCTATTTCGGCCAATTTGGCCAATTCCTTGGATTTTGACATGAAATAAAAACCTGCGCGGGAAAGGTTGCAATGGCCTAATCCATCGCTATATTCCGCGCAAGTTTTGTTTGGCCGCCTCGCGTGGCCTCCCGCGAGGAGTTTTCATGTCTTTC
>JAYTIG010000572.1:0-3217 GCA_043731995.1 Hyphomicrobiales bacterium | reverse complement strand
ATCAGGACAATCTCGCCGGTCTTGTCGGCTTGCGAAATTGCTTCAGCAGGCGGGGCGATGAAGGTGATATTGTCATTGGCCGTGACATTGGCCTCAATCCGCTTGCTATCAGCATTGAAAACGAAAATGGCGGCAAGGTTGCGCAAAGCTGCATGCCGTGCAACGCGACGCAGGAAAGTGGGCCTGTCGTTGTTATAGTCCGGCAGTTGTTGCACAAGATCGGCCGAGATATTGGCAAGGTCGTTGCGCGTGGCCTCTGAGGCATTGGTCAGATAGGCGTCCGCAACAGTGGCCGCCGTGTCAACAATGGCGCGCGTTTGGGTTGAGAACCATGAGTCCAGGCCACGGTTCAACGTAACAGATGCAAAGGCCGCCACCAGCAGCGCAGGAACAATGGCAACGAGGCTGAACAGTGTCACAAGGCGAATATGCAGGCCTGCACCTGCAGTGCCGCGTCGCCGCTCCCAAAGCAAATGGATGACTTGCCCCAAAATCATGCCGATCATCGCGACGACAACCACGCCGTTGGCGATCAACATATTGAGGATGTTCGCGCTTGAGGGCTTGATTGGGGTGACGCCCGTTAGCAGCAGAAATGTGGCAAAACCCACAATTGTGCCAATGGTTACAAGACCAATCGCTGCCCAGCCAGAAAGGCCACGAATACGATTTCCAAGATTGATTTCGGACGCCTTCAGCATGGGCGCCATTATGCCCGGAACTGTGGCAAGTTTTCAACAGTGCTGTGTTATAAAAGTCACAACTCGCAATTCTTGAATAGCTTAAGAAAAACCGCGTAATGCTTTGATCTGATGCTGTTTAATCTTAACACGCAAGGTATTTCGGTTAATTCCCAACACTTCCGCGGCCTTGAGTTGGTTGCCACGGGTGGCGGCCAGCACGGCGCGGATCAAAGGTGGTTCGACCTGGTTGAGCACCCTGTCATACATGCCATCGGGCGGAAGCCTTTCTCCAAAGCCCGACATATAGCCAACCAAATGCTGTTCCATGAATTCATTGATCGTATCAGGCAAGGCGCCTGTCGCCTTGTCCGAGCTCGCAATTGGCGGAAAACCCGCAAGCTCCCCCACCACGGCATCCGGCCCGATCACATCATCGATCTCCATGGCCATGAGACGCTTCACCAAATTTTCCAGCTCGCGCACATTTCCTGGCCAGCGATAGCTGCTGAGAATCTCAAGGGCTTCGGTTGAAATATCTTTAGGCGGCAAGCCCTCTTTCACCGCAATGGCCAGGAAATGCCGCACAAGATCGGGCACGTCTTCCGTGCGCTCGCGCAGCGGAGGCAGGCGCAAGGGAACGACATTAAGCCGGAAGAACAAATCTTCGCGGAACTGTCCTTGCGCAATTAGTTGCCGCAAGTCGCGGTGCGTCGCGGCAATGATACGCACATTGGCTTTGATCGGCGCATTGCCGCCAACACTGGTATATTCCCCCTGTTGCAACACCCGAAGAAGCCGCGTCTGGGCTTCAAGCGGCATGTCACCTATTTCATCGAGAAAAAGCGTTCCACCTTCTGCCTGCTCAAAGCGCCCCGCCATGCGGCTTGAAGCCCCTGTGAAGGCGCCCTTCTCGTGGCCGAAGAGCTCGCTCTCAATCAATTCGCGCGGAATCGCCGCCATGTTGACGGCCACAAATGGGCCACGACGGCGCTTGCCAAAGTCATGCAACGCGCGTGCGGCAAGCTCTTTGCCTGTGCCGCTTTCACCAATGATCATCACAGTAAGCTCTGTCAGCGTCAGGCGTGCGATCACACGGTAGATTTCCTGCATTGCCGATGAACGGCCAATGATCGGCAAATTTTCACCTTGATCCTTGGCTTTCACCGGACTCGGCTTGTTGACCTGCTCAAGCGCCCGCGCCACTGTTTGCAGCAGTACATTCAAGTCAAATGGTTTGGGCAGGTAGTCATAAGCCCCAAGTTCAGTGGCGCGGATGGCTGTCATAATGGTGTTCTGCGCGCTCATCACGATCACTGGCAGCCGCGGTCGCGCCTTCTTGATGCGCGGAAGCATTTCAAATGCGTTTTCGTCGGGCAGCACCACATCGGTAATTATGATGTCGCCTTGCCCCTCCGCCACCCAACGCCACAACGCAGTGGCCGTGGCTGTTGAGCGCACGCTGTATCCCGCTCGCGTCAGTGCCTGGGTCAAAACCGTCCGGATGGCACTATCATCGTCGGCAAGGAGGATGGTCTTGGCACTCATTTCGCGGGCTTCTCCATTTTCTTTTCGAGCGGTAACAACACGCGGAAACAGGTTCCACGCTCTCGCCCTATGCATTCAACAACACCACCATGATCGCGCACGATCTTGGCTACCAAAGCGAGACCCAGGCCCTTGCCTTGCGATTTGGACGTAATGAAAGGATCAAAGATGTGCGGCCGAATATCTTCCGCAACACCGGGCCCCTCGTCATGAACGCAAACTTCAAGAGGCAGTGAAACACGCTCACCACCGCCTGAAACGCCAAGTTTCACACCTGGCCTGAAGGCCGTTGTGAGCAACAGCTGGCCGCCGGATTCACCCATTGCTTCCACTGCGTTTTTCGCAAGGTTGAGAAAAACCTGAACAAGTTGATCATGATTGCCAGAAACGGGAGGGAGCGAGGGGTCGTAATCCTCGATCAAATTCACCCCTGCATGCATGCTGGCATTGACCAGTTGTTTCACACGGTCAAGCACGACATGGATATTGATGGGCTGGCGCTCAAGAGGCCGCTCATCCGAGAATACTTCCATCTGATCCACAAGATTGCGGATACGGTCCGTTTCATCGCAAATCAGCCGCGCCAATGCGCGGTCTTGCTCACTCAGACCGGGTTCCAGAAGTTGCGCCGCTCCACGGATTCCTGAAAGCGGGTTTTTGATTTCATGGGCCAACATGGCTGCCATGCCTGAAACCGAACGCGCCGCACCCTGGTGGGAAAGCTGCATGTCCAACTTGCGCGCCATGGATTGCCGCAGGATCATCACCAGCACGGCACCCGGGGTGTCGCTCATCGAGGCGGTTTGCACATCCACCACGCGCTCTCCCCCAAGCCGCGGCGCTCCCACGGAGATGGCGTATTCATTCACCACCCCGCCTTCATGGCGCACTTTGGAAACGGCCTCCAGCGCGGGGCTGGCGAAGGGGAACAAATCATCCAGCTTGTGCTTTGTCAGCACCGAGACGCTGGCCTGAAAGAAATCTTCACA
>JAYTIG010000571.1:0-1106 GCA_043731995.1 Hyphomicrobiales bacterium | reverse complement strand
ATATGAAACCAGTTCGAAGCAATGGGCCACGGGCTATGATTTCCCGGCCATCACTTCCGGCAAAGTGGTGAAAGAAGAAATCACGCTGAAGCAGGTGCATGGGCTTCAGGCCTATGTGCTCAACCTGCGCCGTCCGCAATTCCAGGACATCCGCGTGCGCCGCGCGCTGAACCTGGCTTTTGATTTTGAATGGGCCAACACCAACCTGTTTTATGGACAATACAAACATGCGCGTTCGCTGTTCAATAATTCTGAGCTGGAGGCTACGGGCCTGCCTTCGCCGGAAGAGCTGGCGCTGCTTGAACCCTTGAAAGACAAGCTGCCGCCGGAAGTGTTCACCACGGAATATCAGAACCCCTCGAATTCAGACCCGACCGCGCGGCGCAAGAATTTGCGGGCTGCGGCACAGCTTCTCGCTGACGCGGGTTGGAAAGCCGATGAGGCCAATGGCAAAACCATTCTGAAAAACGCCAAGGGCGAAACGTTGGGTTTTGAATTCACGCTGGACAACCCACTCTTCGAGCGCATTACGCTGCCCTATGTGCAGGATTTGGCCAAACTGGGCATTGTGGCCACGGTGCGCAGCATTGACGAAGCACAGTTCAAGAAGCTCCAGGACACCTTTGATTTTGAGGTGATCGTGGGCAGCTTTGGCCAATCGCTATCACCCGGCAATGAGCAGCGTGATTTCTGGGGTACGGCAGCTGCAGACAAGCAGGGCTCACGCAATCTCGCCGGCATCAAGAATGAGGCCATTGACAAGCTGATTGAGAATTTGATTTTCGTGAAAGACCGCAAGGGCCTCATCACCGCCTGTCGTGCGCTGGACCGGGCCGTAATGTGGAACAGCTATTTCGTGCCCCAATGGTTTGGGCCCACTGAGCGCATCGCGCATTGGGATCGTTTCGGCAGGCCGGACAAGGCGCCAGATTATGGCTTGGGCGTTCCAGCCACCTGGTGGTGGGATGAGGCAAAGGCCAAGAAGATCGCAGGCTGATGGGCGCCTATATTGTCAAACGCCTATTGTTGATGATCCCCACGCTGCTGGGGGCGTTGTTGATCAATTTCACCGTGATGCAATTTGTTCCGGGAGGGCCGATTGAGCA
>JAYTIG010000570.1:0-3227 GCA_043731995.1 Hyphomicrobiales bacterium | reverse complement strand
CAGGCCCATGCCGTGGAATTCATCGAACAGCTGACCGACTGGAAGGGCCGCGTCGGTTTCGATGCGCATGTCGGCGAGCGCGGCGTCAAACTGTCGGGCGGCCAGCGCCAGCGCATCGCGATTGCCCGCGTCATTCTGAAAAACGCACCGATCCTCATTCTGGATGAAGCCACATCGGCTTTGGATTCAGAAGTTGAAGCGGCCATTCAGTCCAGCCTTGAAGACCTGATGACCGGCCGCACGGTGATCGCCATTGCCCACAGGCTTTCCACCATTGCGGCCATGGATCGTTTGGTTGTGTTGGACGACGGACATATCGTTGAACAGGGCACGCACCATCAGCTTCTGGCTCTGGATGGCACTTATGCTCAATTGTGGAACCGCCAGTCCGGCGGGTTCCTCGGCGAAGCAGCTTAAACCTGCGCGGCCAGAGCGGCGGATGCTCGCATCCGCTCGCCCGCCCGCTCTGGACATTTGATTTGTCGCATCTTTTCGCTCACAAGTGAGTCCACTTGTTCGCTTGATGCTCGAGCCAGTTCTTGAAATCCACGATGGCGCGAGACGTATAGGCGCGTTTGCGCGCTTGGGCCTTGTCTTTATGCTGCATCTTCTTGCCCGCCTCACGCGGCACCACAACTGGCGGCATAAGCCCAAAATTGATATTCATCGGTTGAAAGCTGGAGCGCGTGTCAGTGGTGGCAATATGCCCACCGGTGATGTGATTGATCAGCGCCCCATGCGCCGTGGTGGCAGGAGGGGTGGCAAAATTGCTGCCTTGTGCCTGGGCGGCCGCCATGCGCCCAGCCATCAAACCCATGGCAGCACTTTCCACATAGCCCTCAACCCCAGTAACTTGCCCAGCAAAACGCAGGCGAGGCTGAGACTTCAAGCGAAGCTGGCCATCTAACAGCTTGGGAGAATTGAGAAAAGTGTTCCGGTGCAAGCCGCCAAGTCGTGCAAATTCTGCATTCTCCAGGCCCGGAATGGTTTTGAAGACCGCCGTCTGCTCGGCATATTTCAGCTTCGTCTGGAAACCCACGATATTGTACAGCGTGCCCAGCGCATTGTCCTGCCGCAGCTGAACCACCGCATAAGCTTTGACAGCAGGGTTGTGGGCATTGGTAAGGCCAATGGGCTTCATCGGCCCATGGCGCAAGGTTTCCGGCCCGCGCTCTGCCATCACCTCAATGGGCAGGCAGCCATCGAAATAGGGCGTGTTCTTTTCAAACTCACGAAACTCAGTTTTCTCGCCCGCCAGCAACGCGGCGATGAAACCCTCATACTGCGCCTTGTCCATCGGGCAGTTGATGTAATCCTTGCCCGTGCCGCCAGGGCCGACCTTGTCATAACGCGATTGAAACCAGGCTTTGTCCATGTCGATTGAATCACGATAGACAATCGGTGCAATGGCATCGAAGAAGGCCAAACCCTCTTCACCGGTCAGTGCACCGATGGCGCCTGCCAATTTGGGCGAGGTGAGCGGGCCCGTGGCGATGATCACATTGTCCCATTCGGCGGGCGGAATGGTTTGCACTTCGCCGCGTGAAATGGAGATGTTGGGATGGGCTAAAATGCGCGCTGTCACCTCTTGCGAAAAGCCATCGCGGTCTACCGCCAATGCACCACCAGCTGGCACCTGATGGCGGTCGGCCACATCCATGATGAGAGAGCCCGCCAGCCGCATTTCAGCATGGAGCAGGCCCACAGCATTGAGGTCTGCATCATCCGACCGGAAGGAATTGGAACACACCAGCTCCGCAAAGCCATCAGTCTTGTGAACTTCAGTCTGCTGGGGCCCGCGCATTTCATGCAGCACGACTTGCGCGCCTGCCTGTGCGGCCTGCCATGCTGCTTCCGAGCCTGCCATGCCTGCGCCAATAATATGGATACTATGTGTCATGTGGCTGGCTTATGCGGCTTTTGATTTTGCTACGCAAGCCTACGCCACCCTTGTCTTCATCTCCATCATAAGGCATTGATGCAGCATGCTTTGCGCTTATGGTTTTGCCCAGAACTGCCTTGTGGAACATCCAGCGGATGTGCCGCGTGAAGTGTTGGTCAAGTCAGTTTGGCTGGATCTGGTTGAACCCAGCCTGGATGAGGAAAAGCGGGTTGAAGAGGCCTTGGGCTTTGACATTCCAACCCGTGGTGAATTGGCTGAGATCGAGGCTTCAAGCCGCCTCTATCAGGACGAAGGCGCCACCTTCATGACGGGCAATCTCATCCGCCGGGGGGATGACGACAGGCCGGAATCATCGCCCGTCACTTTCATCATCAAGGACAGCCAGCTGATCACAATCCGCTATCATCACCCGCAGGCCTTTCCGCAATATATCAAACAGGCCATGCGCCACGCCACCGGTAATGATCCATGGGGTATATTCATCAGCCTGATTGAAGCCGTGGTTGACAGGGCCGCCGACCATCTGGAACGCGTGGGTGCAATTGTGGAAGACACATCGCGCCAGGTTTTCGCCACGTCCTTCATTCGCAAGCAGGACGCGCCGCGCAAAAGGCTCAAACCGAAAAACCTCGAGGTTCTGTTGGGCAAGGTGGGTGAGGAAGGCGATTTCACCTCCAAGATGCGCGAAAGCCTGGTTTCCATCTCGCGCATGATGGCCTTTGCCCAAGCGGTGGTGGATAACTTGACAACGGGCAAACCAAAGCGCGAAGCCTTGGCGCGCATCAAGGTGGTGCAACGCGACATCACCTCGCTGACTGACCATGCCGGCTTTCTGAATGGCAAAATCTCATTCCTGCTGGATGCCGTGCTGGGCATGATTTCGATCGAGCAAAACAATACCATCAAGATTTTCACGGTGGCCTCGGTGGCTTTCCTGCCACCCACGCTTGTGGCCTCGGCTTACGGCATGAACTTCAAGGCCATGCCGGAGCTGGATTGGGCCTGGGGCTATCCCTATGCCGTGGTGCTCATGATCGCTTCGGCGCTGCTGCCCATCTACTATTTCAGGCGCAAGGGTTGGTTCTGATGAATTATCTTCTTGTGTTTCTTGGCGGTGGCCTTGGCGCGGCGGCCCGTTATGGCATGAATGTGGGCGTGGCCCGCGTTGCTGGGTCAGCGTTTCCCTGGCACACCCTGGTGGTCAACATCACAGGTTGTTTCATCATGGGTGTGCTCACAGAATTGATGGCGCTGCGCCTTAATGTATCGAATGAAACGCGGCTGTTTCTCACCACGGGCATTCTGGGCGGCTACACCACTTTCT
>JAYTIG010000569.1:0-3228 GCA_043731995.1 Hyphomicrobiales bacterium | reverse complement strand
GCAAATATGCGCCACAGGTTTTGGCCCTGATCGAAGCCCATGGAAATGTCGGCAATGAAAGCGTTACCGTGGACATCAACGGCAGCAAAACGCATTGGCTGGTTTCGGCCCGCCCGATCACCTCGCAGGCCGGGCAATTCGGCGGCTATCGCGGTGTGGCGCGAGATGTGACAGCGCAGCGCCAGCAAGAAGAGAAACTCTCAGCCGCGCGCGACATCGCCCAGCAGGCCAATGATACAAAGTCCCAATTTCTGGCTGTCATCAGCCACGAGTTGCGCACGCCGATCAATGCCATTGTTGGTTTCAGCGAAGTCTTGAGCGCAGGCCAGGGCGAACACCTTTCGGTTTCGGCGCGGCGCGAATATCTCGGCACCATTCTGGAAAGCGCCAAACACCTGCAAGGCTTGATCAATGAAATTCTGGAATACACGCGCATCGAGCGCGGGGCGCTGCAGCTTGATGAACAGCCCAATGACGCGGCTGAACTTGTTGAAGTTGTCGCCAAGATCGTGCGCGACCAGGCAACACAGGGAAAAATTTCGGTGGTTGCGCGCGTGATCGAGGATGTCGAAGTGATGGGTGATCTCACGCGCCTGAAACAGGTGATCCTCAATATTCTCAGCAATGCCATCAAGTTCTCACCCGAAGGCGGGGTGGTGAATATGGACATGTCGCGTGAGCGCAATGGTGATCTTGCCATCACGGTGCGAGATGCCGGCATTGGCATTTCAGATGCGGATGCAGAGCGTGTGTTTGAGCCTTTTGTGCAGGCGGATATTGGTTCGAACCGCCGCTTCGGCGGCATGGGGCTTGGCCTTTTCATCGCGCGGCGCATTGCGCGGTTGCATGGCGGCGAGCTTACCTTGAAAGGGCAAATGGGCGGGGGCACCGAAGCGCGTTTCACGCTTCCTGCCGCGCGCGTGCGTTGGCCCAGACCCAAAATGAAGGGCTCCAGCGGCATTGCCGCGGCTTGATGAACCTGGAAATTAATCAGTATACTGATCTTATTTGTGATATGATTGGCATTCCGCGGCAGATGGAATTGACACGGGGCTGTTTTGCCTTATGAATGATAAAAGGGGATTGCGATCTCCCCTCAAGGCGTCAGGCTCAAGCATCGCGTCCCCTTACCCTTTTCAACAGGACGCAATCCATGGCAGGCCCCAATTCGATCAAATGTGAAAAACTCTCCCGTCTCATTGGCACCGCAGCCGCGCCAGTGGTCATTGACGTCAGAACCAGCGAAGATTTTGCGATGGCGCCGCTGCTTGTTCCAAGTTCACTGCGGCGCAAGGCTGAAGAGGTTGTCAATTGGGGCAGTGAATTCTCAGGCAGGTCCGCAGTTGTGATCTGTCACAGCGGTGCAAAATTGAGTGAAGGCACAGCCGCTTGGCTGCGTCAACTGGGTTGCGATGCGATTTCTCTCGAAGGCGGATTTTTGGAATGGCAGCGGGCTGGCCTGCCACTGGTGCCAGAGGCCAAAATTCCTCCGCGCGATGAAAAGGGCCGAACGGTGTGGGTTACGCGCGCGCGCCCCAAGATTGACCGCATCGCCTGCCCATGGCTGATCCGGCGCTTTGTTGATCCACAAGCCGTGTTCTTGTTTGTGACAGCGACTGAGGTTGCAGGCGTCGGCGAGAATTTCGAGGCAACACCTTTTGATATTGAAGGCACATATTGGAGCCACAGGGGCGAGCTTTGCACCTTTGATGTGATGGTGGAAGAATTCTGCCTTGGCAGTGAACCGCTTTTGCAATTGGCGAAGATCGTGCGCGCGGCCGATACGGCCCGGCTGGATTTGGTGCCGGAGGCGGCGGGTTTGCTCGCTGCTTCGCTGGGCCTTTCACGCATCTACAGTGATGATCTGGAACAGTTGGAGGCGGGCATGGGGCTCTATGATGCCTTTTACCGCTGGTGCCGCGATGCGACCGATGAAGCCCATAATTGGCCCAGTAACAAGGTTAAGCCATGACACTCACGTTCTCCGAGGCCCGCGCCATGTGGGCCAAGATCGGGCTTTTGTCTTTCGGCGGGCCTGCGGGCCAGATTGCATTGATGCACCGTGAAGTGATCGAGGAGCGCGCCCTGATCAGCGAGCGGGAATTCCTCAGCGCACTGAATTTCTGCATGTTGCTTCCGGGGCCAGAGGCGATGCAGCTGGCCACTTATATCGGCTGGAAACTGCACGGCTGGCGCGGCGGGCTCACTGCCGGTTTGCTCTTTGTGCTGCCGGGTGCGGCGATGATGTTTGTGCTGGCCACGCTCTATGCGCTGTTCGGCAAGCTGCCGTTGATTGAAAGCCTGTTCTGGGGTGTCAAAGCCGCTGTGCTGGCCATTGTTCTGCAGGCCCTGCTGCGTGTGGCGAAAAAGGCGCTGAAGGGCCCGGTGGATTACGCCATCGCGCTTGTGGCTTTCATTGCGCTGTTTGCTTTCGGTTTGCCGTTTCCCCTGATCGTTGGCGTTGCTGCCGTGCTGGGCTTTGCCTTTCCAGATAAGGCGGCGGATGCTCTGCCCGTACAAAGCCTTCCGCCATTTGGCAAGACGCTTGCCACGATTGCGCTATGGCTTGGCCTGTGGCTTGCACCATTGCTGGCGCTAAATATTGTGGCACCGGCAAGCATATTGACTGGCCTTGGCAATTTCTTTTCGCGGCTTTCAGTTGTCACCTTTGGCGGGGCCTATGCGGTGCTCGCCTATATGGGGCAGGACGTGGTGGAAGCGCATCACTGGCTGGAAGCCCCGCAAATGATGGATGGCCTAGGTCTGGCCGAAACCACGCCGGGGCCTTTGATTCTCGTTGGGCAATTCGTGGGCTTTCTCGCTGCTTTCCGCGCGCTGGGCAGCCAGTGGGCGGGGTTGCTGGGTGGGTTGGTTTTCCTGTGGATGACCTTCACACCCTGTTTCTTGTGGATCTTTGCCGGCGCGCCCTATCTTGCGTTCCTCCAATCCAATCCGCGTTTTGCCTCAGCGCTGTCGCGCATCACGGCGGCAGTGACGGGGGTGATCCTCAATCTCTCGCTCTGGTTTGGCCTGCATGTGCTGTTTGGCCAGGTGGCACGCGCGCCGGGGCCAATTCCGATCTGGCTGCCTCAGTGGCAAAGCTTTGAACCCGCCGCCGCCGTTGTGGCAGCACTTGCCGCCCTTGCAATGCTGCGTTTCAAGTGGAGCATGTTCAAGTGCTTGGCTTTGGCTGCATCTCTGGGCATAATCTGGAAAATGTTCGTTCCC
>JAYTIG010000568.1:0-1109 GCA_043731995.1 Hyphomicrobiales bacterium | reverse complement strand
AAGGGGAGCCCTGAAATGAGGGCGTGTCAGTCAAAACCGAAAGGCAGTCCGCACCACCCTCCGCATAGGCCCTCGCCAGAGCTGGTGGATTGAAATCCCGGCGGATGAGCCCCTTTGACGGAGAGGCCTTTTTGATTTCAGCAATAAGGCCATATTTGCCCGCTGCCTTCTTGGCGCTGAGCGCTTTGAAAAAGCCGCGTGTTGGCCCAGCCTTGGAAATGGCCTCGCACAAGTGTTGTTCCGAAACAGCCTTCTTCGCCGCCGCCACTTCCTCACGTTTGTAAGCCGCAATCTTGTGAAGGATGGTGGCCATCAGCTGTTGGAAACCTCAACCAGCCGCGCGTGGATTTTGCGGGCCGCGCCAGACTTCACCGCATCGCGCGCGCGGGCCACGGCCTGCTTGATGTCTTTCTCTTTGCCAGCCACAATGAGGGCAGCACCAGCAGTCATCAAGGCCGCATCGGCAAAAGCGGAAGCCTCGCCCGAAAGCACAGATTTCAGCGCCTCAGCATTGTGAGCCGCGTCGCCGCCCTTCAGGTTTTCAATTTTGGAACGGGTCAAACCCGCAGCTTCAGGCGTCAGTTCGAAGGAACGGATAGACCCGTCTTTGAGTTCCGAAATCCAGGTGGTGCCTGAAGGAACAATCTCATCCATGCCACCTTCGCCATAGCAGATCCAACACGCTTCACTGCCGAGGTTCTTCAGAACCTGGGCAAGGGGTTCTACCCAAGCCTTTGAAAAAACGCCCGTAACTTGCCGCTTGGCACCAGCCGGATTGGACAATGGCCCCAGCAGATTGAAAATCGTCCGGGTGCCCAATTCCACACGCGTGGGGCCTACGAATTTCATCGAAGCGTGGTGCGCGGGCGCGAACATGAAGCCCAGGCCAACTTCCGAAATTGATTGGGAAATCTTTTCTGGCGGCACATCGATCTTGATGCCCAGGGCCATCAGCACATCGGCAGCGCCTGACCTCGACGAAAGTGCCCGGTTGCCATGCTTCGCAACTTTAAGGCCCGCACCCGCAGCGATGAAAGCCGCGCAGGTGGAAATATTGTAGGATCCCGAGGCATCGCCGCCAGTGCCCACAATATCGATGGCATCAACAG
>JAYTIG010000567.1:0-3234 GCA_043731995.1 Hyphomicrobiales bacterium | reverse complement strand
TCGGCTTCCCCTTTTTCTATTGGTTTAACCTGCTGCTGGTGCCGGTCTCGGTTCTGTTCATTTACGCGGCTGACCGGATGGAGGGCGGGCAATGAGCGGCATCAATGTCACGGCAACCGTGGTTTTCGTTGCCTTCTTTGCACTCGTCACCGTCATGGGGTTCTGGGCCGCACGCTGGAAAGCGGGCGATCTTGGCAAACTGGATGAATGGGGCCTGGGAGGGCGGCAATTTGGCCCGTGGATCACCTGGTTCCTTTTGGGTGGCGATCTCTACACTGCCTATACTGTGATTGCGGTTCCAGCACTGGTCTATGCGATCGGTGCCTATGGATTCTTCGCCGTGCCCTATACCGTACTGGTCTATCCGCTGGTCTATATCATCATGCCGCGGCTGTGGAATGTTTCCGCAAGCCATGGCTATGTGACGGCGGGTGACTTTGCCTATGGCCGCTTCGGCAACAAGGGCTTGGAACTGGCTGTGGCCATCACCGGCATTCTGGCCACCATGCCTTATATTGCATTGCAACTTGTGGGCATGGAAAAGGTCATCCAGGCACTGGGCTTTTCGGGTGAGGGTTATATGGCACATGCGCCACTCACCGTGGCCTTCCTCATTCTTGCACTTTACACCTACTCATCGGGCCTGCGCGCGCCTGCCCTTATCGCCTTTGTGAAAGATGCGATGATTTATGTGTTCGTGCTCGCTGCCGTCATCATCATTCCTTACCAATTGGGTGGCTTTGGAAATATTTTTGAACTTGCAGCCAAGGCCTTTGAAGCAAAGATGGCAGCCAATGCCGCGCTCACGCCGCCGGTAAAGGCAGCCATGGGCCTGACATTGGCGCCCGCACAAGTGATGCCTTTCATGACGCTGGCATTGGGTTCTGCCTGTGCCTTGTTCATGTATCCGCATGCCTTGACGGGCGTGCTTTCGTCTTCCAGCCCCCGTGCCATTCGTTTCAATGCAATTACGTTGCCAGCCTATTCACTGGTGTTGGGCCTCATCGCCCTTCTCGGACTGATGGGACGCGCTGCCGGGCTTGATCTCAAAAATCCGCAAGACGTGGTGCCGCAACTTTTCCTGAAAATGTTCCCGGATTGGTTTGTGGGCTTTGCCTTTGCGGCCATTGCCATTGGCGCACTTGTTCCTGCGGCGGTGATGTCGATTGGCGCGGCCAACACTTTCACCCGCAACATCTGGCGGCCCTTCATCAATCCGGGCATGAGCGGTGCCCAGGAATCAAGCCTCGCCAAACTGATGTCTTTGATTGTGAAGTTGGGTGCCTTGGCTTTCATTCTCTTCATCCCCACGCAATTCGCCATCGACTTTCAACTTCTTGGCGGCGTGGTGATGATCCAGATTTTCCCAGTCATGGTGTTTGGCCTCTTTACGCGGCGCATCCACGGCACACCACTGCTCGCCGGTTGGGCTGTAGGTCTGCTCACGGGCATCTATCTTGCCTGGGGCCCGAAGTGGACGCCGACTTGGCCAACACCTGCAGGCTTCTCGGTCTACATCGGGTTGTTCTCGGTAATGGTAAATGCCATTGTGGCGGTGGTGTTGTCATACATCTTGCCAAACACGAGTGCTGATCAAACCAAACCATCAGATTTCGAAGATGGTGCCACGATGCCTCCGCATGTGCATCAGCCGGAGCCTGTGCTGTAGGGTTTTCGCGTCAACACTTGCGCCTTGCGTCCGAACCAGACACAGGCGGCAACAATGAAAGCGAAGATTATTGTGCGCGGCCCAATTGTCTCGCCCAATATCAACGCGGCGGCGAGCAATGACATGAAAGGCTGCAACAATTGCACCTGTCCTACTTTGGCGATGCCACCGATTGCGAGGCCCTTGTTCCAAGCAAAAAAGCCGACGAGTTGGCTCATCAAACCCAGGTAAGCAAAGCAGGCCCAGCCGATGAGGCTCTCATGGCCAGAGATTTGCCGTGTCAGATAAAGAGTGATCGGCAGCGTGACGGGCAACGCCAGCAGAAGTGCCCAACAAATCACTTGCCAGCCGCCAAGTTTTTTGGCGAGTTGTCCGCCAGCGGCATAGCCCATGGAAGCGGCCAGAACCGCCAGCACCAACAGGCTGTCTGCCGCGTGAAGCTCCGCGCCGCCATCCCACAATGCGAAAGTGATGACAGCGCTGGAACCAGCAAGGCTCCACAGCCAAAAAGCGCGCGAGGGCCGCTCATGAGCGAAGATCGTGCTCATGAGAGCTGTAGCCAAAGGCAAAGCACCTAACACCACGCTGCCGTGGGCGGCGGGGGCCGAGCGCATGGCCACGGCCGAAAGAACTGGAAAGCCGAAAATCACACCTGCAACAACAAACAGCAATTGCTTCACATCTTGCCTGTCAGGCCGGGGTTGGCGCGTTGAGACCAATAATGGTAGTGCCACGGCAGCGGCCATCACAGTTCGGCCGACAGACAGAAACAGCGGATCAAATTCACGCACGGACAGCCGTGTCAAAGGCAGGGTGAGTGCAAATATGGCCACGCCGATAAAACCCAGCCAGCGACCCTTTGTTTCAATTGGCAAAATGCAACCCTTCTTTGGTTTGTCGCAATTACCAGCTATAGAGGACGAGACCATAGCCAGATAACGGGATTCCATGGAACAGGCTGCTGACCGCAAAATCCGCTTTTCCTACTCAACGGCCGATCAACCTTTTCTGCAGCGCGCCATCATTCAGGCCATTGAGAAAATTGGCGGCCAGCGCAAACTGAAAAAACTTTACGTCCGTCACCAGGAAAATATCAGCCGTGGTGAAGGTTTTTTTGATAGCGCCATCTCGCTGCTCAACATCGCTGTGGAATATGATTATGCCGCACTGGCGCGGGTTCCGCGCCATGGGCCGGTACTGTTCATTTCCAACCATCCCTTTGGCGTGCTCGATGGTATCACGCTGACATGGCTTGCCTTGAAAGTGCGGCCGGATACGAAAGTTCTGGCCAATGACGTTTTGTGCCAGGACCCTGATGCTGCCCAACACTTATTACCTGTGGCTTTCGCACCCACGCGTGAAGCGCGTGAAACCAATGTGCGCTCGCGCAGGGAGGCCCAAAACCTGTTGAAAAATGGTGGGGCCGTTGGAATTTTTCCGGGTGGAGGTGTTTCAACCTCGGAGCGCGTTCACAAGGCCATGGCTGTTGATTTGCCCTGGGCGCCTTTCACCGCAAAGCTGATCAGGATGACAGAACCCACTGTGGTTCCGATTTTCTTCACGGG
>JAYTIG010000566.1:0-1114 GCA_043731995.1 Hyphomicrobiales bacterium | reverse complement strand
GCCGCCGGAAGTGGATGATGAGATCGGTGCCATTCTCGCTCCCTTAGGCAATGCCGTGCACACGGCCTTGTCGTTTGAGTTGATTGGAGAAGATGTGTTGATCACTGGTGCCGGGCCCATCGGTATCATGGCGGCCGCCGTCTGCCGACATGTGGGCGCAAGGCACATCGTTGTCACCGATGTGAATGATTATCGCCTCGAACTCTGCGACCAAGTTACCGATGCGGTCACCGTCAATGTGTCGCGTGAGAATTTGCGTGATGTGATGGCGCGTTTGAATATGCATGAGGGCTTTGACATCGGGCTTGAAATGTCTGGAGCACCCCAAGCATTCGACCAGATGGTGGATCACATGATTGTGGGCGGAAAAATTGCCATGCTGGGCATTCCGGCCAAGGCCACGACGGTGGATTGGAACCGCGTCATTTTCAAGTCACTCACCATCAAGGGCATCTATGGCCGCGAGATGTTTGAAACCTGGTACAAGATGATCGCGATGCTGCAATCGGGCCTTGATGTGCGCAAGGTGATCACCCACCGGATGAAAGCGGCGGATTATGCCCAAGGCTTTGCGCTGATGAAGCAGGGCGCTTGCGGCAAAGTTGTTTTGGATTGGCGTTGAATGAAACCCGTTCGTCCTGAAAACAGTCCGCCGGGAGACGCCCGCGCCCGAAAAGCAATCAAGCCCGTCATCTGCTATCCGGTGAATGGACTGAAGGCGCCCGATTTGGTCGCCTATCGCGCTGCGCAGGAAGACTGGCGCAAGACAGGAGAGGTGTTGGTGCCGCCGCGAGAGGCCCGTTGCTTTGATGTTCCGGCGGGGCATTTCTTCCGCATTGTTTCAGTTCAGGGCCCACAGGTGGGCGATCTCAATCTGTGGCACGCCGCCAGTCACGCAGAACGCTTTTTCTCCGGCAAGACCCGCGCGCTGCATGGCACGCATGTTTCAACCGGCGACAGGTTGTGGAGCAACTTGCCCTATCTGCGTCCGATGGCGACGATCACGCAAGACACGCTGGATTGGTATGGCTTTGATGAATTCGCTGGCAGCGTGCATGATGTGATCGGCACGCGTTGCGACCCCTATACGCATCGCCTGCTTTCTGGCACAGAT
>JAYTIG010000565.1:0-8484 GCA_043731995.1 Hyphomicrobiales bacterium | reverse complement strand
TCGAAATCACCCAGACGGTGCTCAGCGTCATCGACGCCAAGGCGAAGAAGCCGCTGGTCGATATTATTGTCGACAAGGCCGGGCAAAAAGGCACCGGCAAATGGGCCGCAATCGAAGCACAGAACCTTTCAGTGAATGCCAGTGCCATTGAGGCTGCCGTCGATGCCCGCATCATCTCCTCGATGAAGGATGAGCGCTTGCAGGCCGAGAAGGCCTACAAGATTCCGCGCAAGAAGCTCTCAATCAAATCGCGCGCCACATTCCTCAAGCAGCTTGAAGGCGCGCTCTATGCCGGCAAGGTTGCGGCTTACGCGCAGGGCTTCGCCGTGATGGAAGCGGCCTCCGTGCAATATGAGTGGAACCTGCCGTTCTCAACCATCGCCGCCATCTGGCGCAATGGTTGCATCATCCGCTCACAGTTCCTCGGTGAAATCACCAAGGCCTTCGCCAAGAAGGGCGGCAACCTATTGATGACGCCCTATTTCATGAAATCGATGCAGAAGGATCATTCATCTTTGCGCGCCGTTGTTGCGCTTTCGGCGCAAGCAGGCGCACCTGCACCTGCCCTATCCAATGCGCTCTCCTACTTTGATGGCTATCGGCAGGGCCGGGGCACTGCCAACCTCATTCAGGCGCAGCGCGATTTCTTCGGCGCACATGGCTTTGAACGCATCGGCGAGCAAGGCGCCTTCCATGGCCCGTGGGGCGATCATGGCTGAGAGGGAGAACTATCCGCGCAACATGATGGGCTATGGCGAGAAAACGCCAAACCCGAAATGGCCCGGCGGTGCCCACGTCGCCGTGCAATTCGTATTGAACTATGAAGAGGGGGGCGAAAACAACATTCTTCACGGCGATGCCGCTTCCGAAGCCTTTCTTTCGGAAATCGTCGGCGCCGCAGCCTGGCCCGGCCAGCGCCATTGGAACATGGAATCGATCTACGAATATGGTGCGCGCTCCGGCTTCTGGCGCCTGCACCGCATATTCACATCGCGCAAGATCCCTGTGACTATCTACGGCGTGGCCACCGCCCTGCAACGCTCGCCCGAACAAGTGGCGGCAATGAAAAAGGCCAAGTGGGAAATCGCCTCGCACGGATTGAAGTGGGTGGAACACAAGGACATGGCCGAGGATATGGAGCGCGCCTCCATCGAAAAGGCTATCCGCATTCACACCGAAGTGACGGGCGAGCGCCCTTTGGGCTGGTACACGGGCCGCTGCTCAATGAACACCACCAAACTGGTGATGGAAGAAGGCGGCTTTCTTTATTCGTCGGATGATTATTCTGATGACCTGCCCTATTTCCTGAATAAGCCAGACGGCAAAAAGCATCTCATCATCCCTTACACGCTCGATACAAATGACATGCGCTTCGCCACCCCACAGGGCTTCAACACCGGCGAGCATTTCTTCCAATATCTGAAGGACAGTTTTGATTGTCTCTATGAAGAAGGCAAGAAGGGTTCCCCCAAGATGATGAGCGTGGGCCTGCATTGCCGATTGATCGGAAGGCCGGGCCGCGCCATAGGCCTCGCCAAATTCATCGACTACATTTCAAAGAAAAAGAAGGTCTGGATCCCCCGCCGCATTGATATCGCGCGGCATTGGTGGAAAGAGTTTGGATAGCAACTACACTCTCAATCAGCGGGCTTGACCTGCCAATACAGTCCATATCCCGTCACCCCGGCGAAGGCCGGGGTTGGGCTTTCTTTCAGGAATCGGCGGAGATTCAATCACACATCCAACACTATTGCTCCCACGACAGCCCGCCCCCGGCCTTCGCCGGGGTGACGGAGCGAAAGTGAGGCATTGCCGGAATAATGAATTGGAGAGAAGCTCTACAAATCCCGGTAGGCCTTATCATCCGCCTTGCTGCTCCATTCCTTGTCGAATGCACTGTGCCCCACTCTCAATCCCCGCAGCAAAATCTCAGTCACCGCCTGTTTCACCCGTTCCTTCTTCGGCTCCTCGCCCAACACAGCCGCCACCTGCACGGAAAAATCGGCATAGTGCTGCGTCACGGCCCAGATGGCGAAAATGAAATGCGGTGCATCAACGGGCGCAATTTTCCCATCGGCCATCCATTGCCGGATCACGGTGGACTTTTCTTCCACCAAAGCGCGCAGCGGGCCTTTCAGAAACTTCTGTATATGCGGCGCTCCATGCAAAATCTCATTGGCAAACAGCCGCGAGGCCTGCGGATGCGCAAAGGAGCTATCGACCTTCTCGGAAATATAGCGCGTCAACTCCGCCACCGGATCGCCCTTCACATCGAGCCCGCGCAGGGGGTTCAGCCACTCATCCAGCGTCTGCTCCATCACTGCGACGTAGATGTCCTCCTTGCGCCGGAAATAATAGAGCAGGTTTGGTTTTGAAAGCCCCGCCTTCGCGGCAATCTGATCAACCGTTGTGCCGCGGTATCCATAGGCCGAAAACACCTCCAGCGCGGCGGCAAGGATCACCGCCCGGTTTTGATGCTGGATGCGCGATTTTTGCAGCGCCTTTGCCTCTTGCTTGGGCATAGACCTATCCTGTTATTTCTTGATCAAATGGTCAAGAGCCGATAGCGTGCCTGTTTAAAGAGCAAGACCGCAGGGAGACAGGTTTGGCGGCACAAGTTATTTCAGCAATCGATCTGGGCCTCATTTTCCAAACCGGCGACGGTGCGGTTGAAGCTCTGTCAAAAATCAATCTCAGTGTGGCCGAGGGCGAATTCGTCTCCCTCATTGGCCCTTCCGGCTGCGGCAAAACCACCTTGTTGCGCTCCATCGCCAATCTGGAACAACCCACATCCGGCACCCTCACGGTCAATGGCATGAGTGCGGAACAGGCCCGCTTGGCCCGCGCCTATGGCTATGTGTTTCAGGCCCCCGCCCTGCTACCCTGGCGCAAGGTGGAAGACAATGTGCGCCTGCCGCTGGAAATCATGGGGTTGGATGATGTTGCGGGCCGCGTGGCGAGCAATCTGGAGCTGGTTAACCTCAAGGGCTTTGAAAAGAAATTTCCCTGGCAGCTTTCCGGCGGCATGCAGCAGCGTGTCTCCATCGCCCGCGCGCTGGCATTTGATCCCAAACTGCTGCTGATGGATGAGCCTTTCGGCGCACTGGATGAAATCGTGCGCGACAAGCTCAACCAGCAACTTCTTGAACTTTGGGCCCGCACCAGAAAAACCATTGTCTTTGTCACCCATTCAATCCCTGAAGCCGTGTTCCTCGCCACCAAAATTGTGGTGATGAGCCCGCGTCCCGGCCGCATCATAGATGTGATTGATGTGGGCCTGCCCGCCAAGCGCACATTGGAGATCCGCGAAACAGCAGACTTCCTGAAAATCGCCCACCGCGTGCGCGAAGGCCTGAAAGCGGGGCACAGCTATGAGGATTAGCATTGCTACCGCAAAATCTTCCTTCTCCCCTTGCGGAAGAAGGTGGCTCGCGCTGCAAGGCGCGAGACGGATGAGGGGTCGCTCCGAACTCACCTTTCTAGGTCTGAGCGACCCCTCATCCGGCGCTGCGCGCCACCTTCTCCCACAAGGGGAGAAGGGAAAAACTGGAGGGCATCCATGACGCGCACCCTCCCCCTCCTCACCATCTCTCTCGCCATCTTCATCGCGTGGTATCTCGCCTGCATTCCGATGAACGCCGTGCTCACCACACCGAAGATCGCAGCGGCAGGCGGCGGCTTTGCCAACACGCTGGTTTACTCCTGGAATGACGTTCGCCCCGTGCTCCCTTCACCGCATCAGGTGATCCGCGAAATCTGGAATACGGTCTTCGCGGTGGAGCCCTGGTCCATCAAGTCACTGATCTACCATCTGTGGATCACACTTTCTTCAACTCTGGTCGGTTTCCTGATGGGCGGTTTGCTCGGCATCCTGCTGGCCATTTCCATTGTGCATGTGGGCTCGCTGGAAAAAAGCCTGATGCCTTGGGTCATTGCCTCGCAAACCATTCCCATCCTTGCCATCGCTCCCATGCTGATTGTCGTGCTGGGTAAAACCGGCCTTCCGGACATCATCACCAAGGCCACCATCTCGGCCTATCTGTGCTTCTTCCCCGTCACCATCGGCATGGTGAAGGGCCTGCGCTCACCCGATGTGATGCAACAGGATTTGATGCGCACCTATAATGCCTCATCGTCACAGACCTTGTGGAAACTGCGATTGCCTGCTTCCCTGCCCTTCCTATTTGCTTCGCTCAAAGTGTCAGTCGCCATCGCACTCACGGGTGCCATTGTGGCCGAATTGCCAACGGGCGCCGTGGCTGGCATTGGTGCGCGCCTGCTCAACGGCTCTTACTATGGCAACACCTTGCAAATCTGGGCCGCATTATTTGTCGCTGCCTTCGCTGCGGCCATGCTGGTTTGGGCCTTGGGCAGTTTTGAACGGCTGAGCCTGGCGCGCATGGGGGCAAAGTCTTGACCCGCGCCCTCATCACATTTGCCGCTGCCTTGATCGCAGCACTTCTGCTGACCCGGGCCTTCAGCGGGGCCAACCCTTTCGTAGGGATGGATTGGTTTGTCTCCTTGCTCTTTGTCTTTGCCACTTGGATTGCCGCCTGGGCCTTGAGCTGGATCATTGATCTTCTGACACCCGGCGCCAGCAGCCGCTTCATCGTGCCCGCCATTTTTGGCCTTGGCATTATTGCCAGTTGGCAAGCCTATGTTCAAACCTCTGGCATCCCCGTGGTGCTGTTGCCCTCGCCCGGCGAAGTGGCCGCCAAATTCGCAACATCAATCCCAACGCTGGCGGCAGACTTTGTGCAAACCTTTGTCCGCGCTGTCATTCCCGGCTGGCTCATCGGTTGCGGATCGGGCTTCATCGTGGCGCTGTTGTGTGACCGCAATGATTTCCTGCGCCGCGGGCTTATGCCGCTGGGCAATCTGATGGCAGCCCTGCCTATCGTCGGCGTCGCCCCCATTCTTGTGATGTGGTTTGGCTTTGATTGGCCATCGAAAGCCGCAATGGTGGTGGTGATGACCTTCTTTCCCATGCTCATCAACACGCTGGCTGGCCTCAATGCCTCTGGCGACATGGAACGCGATTTGATGCGCGGTTATGCGGCGGGCTGGGCCACCACTTTGCTGAAGCTGCGGCTACCTGCCGCCATGCCTTTCATTTTCAATGCGCTCAAGATCAATTCCACGCTGGCCATGATCGGTGCCATCGTGGCCGAATTCTTTGGAACCCCGATTGTGGGCATGGGCTTTCGCATGTCCACTGAAGTGGGTCGGCAGGGGTTGGATATGGTCTGGGCGGAAATCGCGGTGGCCGCGATCACGGGTTCATTCTTTTATGGGTGCCTCGCACTTCTAGAGCGCAAGGTCACCTTCTGGCATCCGTCTTATCGCAGATAACAGGTAAGGCGCGACACAAGGCAAAAACAAGGAGAAGGAAAATGAAGAAATATCTGATTGGAGCCGTGGCACTTGCAGCACTTGCCGCCTCTGCCACATCGGCATCCGCCGAAAAGGTGACACTGCAATTGAAGTGGGTGGCGCAAGCCCAGTTCGCTGGCTATTTCGTGGCCCAGGAAAAGGGCTATTACAAAGCCGCAGGCCTTGATGTCACAATCAAGCCAGGTGGCCCGGACATGGCGCCTGAACAAGTGATCGCCGGTGGCGGCGCAGATGTGATCGTGGACTGGATGCCTGCTGCTCTCGCATCACGCGAAAAGGGCAACAAGCTTGTGAACATCGCCCAGCCCTTCAAGGCATCGGGAATGATGCTCACTTGCCGCAAGGACACTGGCATCACGAAGCCGGAAGACTTCAAGGGCAAGACGCTTGGCGTGTGGTTCTTTGGCAATGAATATCCATTCCTGTCATGGATGAGCCATCTCAAGCTGCCGACAACTGGCGGCAAGGATGGTGTGACTGTGCTGAAGCAGGGCTTCAACGTTGATCCGCTGTTGCAAAAGCAGGCCGACTGCATCTCAACCATGACCTACAATGAATATCATCAGGTGCTCGAAGCCGGCATCAAGCCGGAAGATCTCGTGGTGTTCAAATATGAAGACCAGGGCGTTTCCACCTTGGAAGACGGCCTCTATGTCGAAGAAGACAAGCTGAAGGACCCGGCCTTCGTGGCCACCATGGCGAAATTCGTCAAAGCCTCGATGATGGGCTGGGCCGATGCGCGCAAGGACACGAAGGGCGCTGTTGCCGCCGTGTTGAAGAATGATGCTTCCGGTTCACAAACCGAAGCACATCAAACCAGCATGATGGAAGAAGTGAACAAGCTCACCGAAGGTTCAGACGGCACGCTCGACCCAGCCGCCGCAGACCGCACGGTAGCCACACTTCTGGCTGGCGGTTCTGATCCCGTCATCACCAAGAAACCGGAAGGCGCTTGGACAGATGTGGTGACAAAAGCCGCCGCCGCGTTGAAGTAACACCAGTGTCCCCCTCCCTCTCGCAGGGAGGGGGAATATATGCTGGCGGAACCATTTAACCTCCGTCACCCCGGCGAAGGCCGGGGCCCAGCTAGCCGCTAGTTCGGTGCTGGTGGCTAGCGCGATCCCCGCCTCCGCGGGGATGACGGAACGTGTTGATTGCAAGTGCGTTAAGAAAATGAGGAGCCCCCATGTCCACCCTGCTCATCAAAAACGGAACCGTCGTCAACGCCGATTTCTCGGAAAAGGCCGATGTGCTGATCGAGGATGGCAAGATCATCGCTGTGGGTAAAGGCCTGAAGGGCGACACCACGATTGATGCCACGGGTTGCTTCGTCATGCCCGGCGGCATAGACCCGCACACCCATATGGATATGCCCTTCATGGGCACCACCACGGCGGATGATTTCGAAAGCGGCACCAAGGCGGGCCTCGCCGGCGGCACCACCATGACGGTGGATTTCTGCCTGCCCGCACCCGGAGAATCCCTCCTCGCCGCCTATCAGGCCTGGCGCCACAAAGGCGAGAAGGCGGCGGCGGATTACGGCCTCCATATGGCCATCACCAAATGGTCGCCGCAAATTCACGACGAGATGGAAACCGTGGTGAAAACTTATGGCATCAACACCTTCAAGCACTTCATGGCCTACAAGGGCGCGCTGATGGTGAATGATGATGAGATGTATAACTCCTTCCGCCGCTGCGCCGAACTCGGCGCCCTGCCGTTGGTGCATGCCGAGAATGGCGATGTGGTGGCCCGCATGCAGGCCGATCTGCTGGCGCGCGGCGTGACGGGGCCGGAAGGCCACAGCTATTCGCGCCCGCCGGAAGTGGAGGGTGAGGCCGCCAATAGAGCCATCATGATCGCCGACATGGCGGGCTGCCCCTTATATATCGTGCATGTGTCTTGCGAAGAAACCCATGAAGCCATCCGCCGCGCCAAGCAGGCGGGCAAGCGAGTATATGGTGAGCCGCTCATTCAGTTTCTGGTGCTGGATGATTCAGAATATCAGAACAAGGATTGGGACTATGCCGCTGGCCGCGTGATGAGCCCGCCCTTCCGCAACAAGAAGCATCAGGATTCACTATGGGCTGGTTTGCAATCCGGCACGCTCAGTGTAGTGGCCACGGATCATGCCACTTTCACCAAGGCGCAAAAGCGCATGGGGGCAAAGAACTTCACCCAGATTCCCAATGGCACAGGCGGCCTGCAAGACCGCTTGCCTGTGTTGTGGACGGCAGGTGTGAACACCGGCCGCCTGACCAAGGAAGAGTTCGTCGCCTGCACATCTGCCAATATCGCCAAAATCCTGAACATCTATCCGCGCAAAGGCTGCATCAGGCCGGGTGCTGATGCCGATGTGGTGGTGTGGGACCCCAAGGCCACCAAGAAGATCAGCGTGAAAACACAAGTGAGCCGCATAGACTACAACGTCTTTGAAGGCTTCGAATGCACAGGCCTGCCGCGCCAGGTCATCTCCCGCGGCAAACTCGCCGCCGAAAACGGCACGGTTCTGGCCAAGGCCGGAGACGGTGGGTACATAGAACGCCCCGCCAACGCGCCCGTGCATCAGGCGAATACAATATGGAAGGGGTTGAAACAGCCGCAAGGTGTGAAGCGGATTGATGTGGTGCCGTGAGTTGAGGCATTGATGAAAAGCAGCAGTGATCGACAGACGGAAATCCGTCCCTGGTAACGGCGGCCCGGCTATCGGGGCAAGATGCCTGAAAGCCACAAGAGGCTTCTGGATCAAATTAGGATGCAAGGTGCCCACCCAGCAGCAACCTATGCTGATTTACCTGAAGAAGCACAAAGATATATCACGCGCCTTGAACTTGAGATTTACAACACCAAGCACCAAAGCCTAGTGCTAGGCAGCATTTTGCTTTGCGCGGTCGGTCTCTATTTTTTGTACCAATGGTACAGGGCAGGCGACTTGTCCAATTTGTTCGGTGGCGTGATCTTTGGAGTTGTTCCATGGATCTACTATCGCATTCGATCGAGGAAGAATTGGAATGATTTTTGGCCAATAGACGATGCTAACCGCCCATCGAACGAGGCTATGCAGGAAGAATGGGACATCCATTACCAATC
>JAYTIG010000564.1:0-3247 GCA_043731995.1 Hyphomicrobiales bacterium | reverse complement strand
ATCTGCGGGCCTATTTCCCCAAGGCCGACAAGGCCACAGAGCCCGCTGAAATTCTGAGCGCCTTTTTGGGCCAGTTCTATGATGACAAGCCGATCCCCTCGCTCATCCTGCTGTCGCAAGAGGTGGAAGAGCAGGCCCTGTTGGAAGAAGCTTTCAGCACACATGCCGGACACAAGGTTGAAATCCTCGTGCCGCAGCGGGGTGAGAAGAAGGCATTGGTCGATCACGCCGTAACCAATGCCCGCGAAGCGGGGGGCCGCAAAATGGCTGAGACATCTTCGCAACAAAAGCTGCTGGAGGGCGTGGCCCGGGTGTTTGATTTGCCGGGCAACCCGCGCCGCATTGAGGTTTACGACAACAGCCACATCCAGGGCGCTCATGCCGTAGGTGCCATGATTGTGGCGGGGCCGGAAGGCTTCATCAAAGCGCAATACCGCAAATTCAACATGGACGCCGATGGCCTCAAAAGCGATGATTTTGGCATGATGCGCGAAATGCTCACGCGGCGCTTCACGAGGCTGATCAAAGAACATGGCGATGAGCAGGATGATGAGGCGTCGCTCAACTGGCCGGACTTGCTGCTGATCGACGGCGGGCAGGGCCAGCTTTCTGCTGCCAAAGCGGTGCTGGATGACTTGGGCCTGCACGACATGCCGGTTGCAGGCGTGGCCAAGGGGCCGGACCGGGACGCAGGCCGCGAACACCTCTACATGATGGGGCGCAATTCCTTCATGTTGGAAGCGCGAGACCCGGTGCTTTATTATATTCAACGCCTGCGTGACGAGGCCCATCGCTTCGCCATTGGCTCGCACCGGGCGCGGCGCACGCGGGCCATTGGGGTTAACCCTCTGGACGAGATTGCGGGCATAGGGCCCACGCGCAAGAAGGCCTTGCTCATGGCCTTTGGTTCGGCCAAAGCTGTCTCACGCGCCAATGCAGCTGATTTGGCGGCGGTGGAAGGGGTGAGCGAAACCCTGGCCCAGGACATATTCGATCATTTCCATCCCGATCACCGCCATTTTTGAACTTCACTTCAAAAATGGCATAAGGTGATCGGATCATAAAGTTAGTGCGTGATCAGGCGCAAAACCGGCGTCCACTTTTGCTGATCACGCACTAGGAGAATTAACATGGCGGAACAAGTGTTTCGGCAGCGTGTGCCGGGCGAAAAAATTTGGTGGTGGCCCAATGTGCTGACTTATGGGCGCATTGCGGCTGTGCCTATTCTTGCGGCCTTGCTGCTATATGGCGGCAATGGAGCACGCTGGATTGCAGTTGCGATTTACATTGTTGCCGCAATCACTGATTTCCTTGATGGCTATCTGGCGCGGCTGTGGAAACAGCAATCAGCTTTGGGCCGGATGCTGGACCCGATTGCAGACAAGGTTCTGGTTTCGGTTGTGCTGCTGGCGCTGGCGGCAGATGGCATTCTTTCAGGTGGGCATTTGTGGGCAGCCTTCATCATCATAGCGCGCGAAGTTCTGGTTTCGGGCTTGCGCGAATTCTTGATGGAGCTTCGGGTTTCAGTGCCTGTCACCCAAATTGCAAAATGGAAAACCACAGCCCAACTCATTGCCATCGGATTTTTGATCGCCGGGCCTGCGGGTGATGCGCTGGTGCCTGGTGTCACTTACGCTGGCATTATCCTGCTTTGGGTGGCCGCCGGGCTGACGCTCTACACGGGCTATGACTATTTCCGCGCTGGCCTGCGCCATGTGGTGAATGAGGAATGAAGGTTCTCTATTTTGCAAGGCTGCGCCAGATCATCGGGCGCGGGCAGGATGACATCACGCCGCCTGCGGAAGTTTCCACTGTGGCGGCGCTGGTTGATTATCTGAAGGGGCGCGATGAACGCATTGCTGAGGCCTTTGCCGATTTGCGCGTGCTGAAAGTTGCAGTGAACCAAAGGCAAGTTGCGCTGGATGCATCACTGGTGGGTGCTACGGAAGTGGCCTTCTTTCCCCCAGTCACAGGCGGCTAGGGCATGCGCCTCAATGTCTTTCTCCAACGCGCGGGCGTTGGTTCGCGCCGTGAGGCCGAACGGCTGGTGGCCGATGGGTGCATCAGCGTCAATGGCAAGCCTGCTGAAGCCACGACGCCTGTCGAAGATGGCGATGCCGTGGCGCTGGACGGCAAGCCAATCTCGCCCGCCAAACGCGAATTGCCCCGCCTGTTCCTGCTGAACAAGCCACTGGATGTGCTGGTGACAAACCGCGATCATCAAAACCGCCCGACGGTTTTTGAATTGCCGGCTCTCAACGCGCCTGGCCTGCCGCGCCTGATGAGTGTGGGCCGGCTTGACGTGAATTCCGAAGGTTTGCTGGTGCTTTCATCCGATGGGCCATTGGCGCAGGCCATGATGAATCCGGCCACGGCGCTGGAGCGGCATTACCGCGTGCGCACGCGCGGCCGTTTTACGGAGCGGGAGCTGGCTTTGCTGGCGCGCGGGGTTACCATTGAAGGCATCCGTTATCGCGGGGCGAACTTCGAAGAAGAAGTGGACAAGGGCGGGCGCAGCAATGCGTGGTACCGCGTGGTGTTGACCGAAGGCAAGAACCGCGAAATCCGCCGCCTCGTGCAGCATTTCGGTGGCGTGGTGAACCGCCTGATCCGCACGCAATATGGCCCGTTTGAACTTGGCTCGCTTGAAGCCGGTGAGCTCAAGGAAGTGCCGCCCCGCGCCGTCATGCGGTTGATGGATGAGTTGACCAAGAAGGGCGCGTTGGGGACGCAAGCGTAATGAAGCGTTATATTCATCGCCACCTGCCCATGCCGGTCTGGCGGTTCATTCCCGTGGCAGGCATCGGCGCGTTTCTCGCCGTGCTGGTGCTCGGTGCCATTTCACAATATGGCAGCTTGCCGCTTTTGATTGCGCCGTTTGGTGCATCTTGTGTGTTGTTGTTTGCAGCCCATTCGAGCCCACTCTCGCAACCTGTCAATGTTGTGGGTGGTCATGTCGTGGCTGCCCTGGTGGGCGTGGCCTGCCACTTCATTTGGCCGGGGCAGTTTGTCATGGCTGCCGCTGCCATTGGGGTTGCCATCATGGCCATGATGATGCTGCGCGTGGTGCACCCACCCGCAGGTGCAACGGCACTTGTTGCCTATTTGACGGCCACAAGCTGGCTGTTCATTATCTTCCCGGTGCTGGTGGGCAGCATTCTGCTGGTTGGCCTGGCGCTGGTTTATCATCAGGTGACGGACAATATTTATCCGTTGCATCATCCTGACCACCGCCACAAAAGCTAGT
>JAYTIG010000563.1:0-3252 GCA_043731995.1 Hyphomicrobiales bacterium | reverse complement strand
ATGCGGCGGAAATGGCAAGGGGCAACGAATTGAGGTTGCTCAAGTGGGCCCAACGCAAAGTGGCGATTGTCTGGCCGAGGCTTGACAGGTGGATGCTTGATATGCAACTACTGCGATTAAAGAGGGCTAGTTTTCGATTGTCACAACTTGAGATTTTGCGTTTCCAGGGTTGTGCTTTTTGAGTTCCAGAACCAAACAAATTTGGCCGTCACTCATCGTCGGGAATTGAATTGGGTTGTGCACCCGATTGGGAAAACGGCACAATACGGCACAATAGTGATCACTCGTGGGGGCAAGATGCATTTTGAGAGAGTTCATGTGACAAGGTCTATTTTTGCTGCTGCGGTTGCGACCATTTTGGCAAGCGCTCCGGCGATGGCAATGGATACTGCGGCACCTGTGGCGTCTCCATTTTTTGGATATATCGAAGGTGGCTACGTCTTTCAAAGTCCGGTTCAACAGTGGCAGTTGTTTGGCCCTGATTATGTGAACACTGGGCTGACTGGCCCAGGGGCAGGCTGGCGCGGCAAGGCTTCCATCGGTTATCATCCCGGCGGTACCTGGGAAATCGTGGCGGCCTTGGAAGGTGGCTCAGAGTCTGATGGCCCGATCTCAACGGGGAGTTTCTTGAACGGCCAATTGCATGATGATCATTGGATCGTCGATGGCTTGGCGGCTTATGAACTTTCTCCAGACTGGAAGCTGGGCGCGGGTGTGCGTTGGGCCAACTGGAACAACCATATTGACACTTCCAACACGGCGCGGATCAATCACAGCTTCTACGGTATCGGACCACGCATTGAATTGGACGGTTCCATGCCTTTTGGCGATTCTGTCACCTTGGAGTCTGATTTGGGTGCAAGCGTTTTATTCGGCAACATCTACACTACTTCGTCAGACGCGTGGGATTGCACGTCGTGCAACACCGAAAACGTCACTGCCTTTGACTTGGATGCAAGCTTGGGCGTTGGCTTTCATCTCGGTGCTACAACCAAGGCTGTTGTCGGTATCCAAGGCCAATATTGGAGCGGCATCAATGTTGCCGTCACTGACGACGACGGAGCTGGCTTGAATCAACGCACCAGCGCCGCGTTCTTGGCTGGGCCATTTGTTCGACTGCAATTCTGAGGTCAGCTTCAAATCCGATTCTCAACAGCGCGGGGCCGTTGGCTCCGCGCTTTTGATTTGCGGGAGACGCAACTTGGTTATGCATTTGTTGCATTGCAACATTATTGTGCGCTGCACAATATTCTGCTATGCGCTGCTCAAGTCAACAATACAGCGCTAGAGAGAGAAACATGACCGCCACCGCCATTGCCCCCACCAACGAGCAAATCGCCGCCCTCGCCCACAAGCTCTGGGAAGATGAGGGCCGCCCTGAAGGCCGCGCCGAATTCCATTGGCAGCGCGCCGCTGAAACACTTGCCGCCAAGCCAGCCCAGAGCGCTGCGAAGGCGAGCCCGGCGCCGCGCGTCAAGGCTGACGCTACCAAAGCGACAAAACCCAAGGCCCGCTGATCACGTCTGCTTGATCTCCCTTGACTGGTATGCTGCAGGGCCCACATTCGGCCCAACAGACTTTGCCAATTGAAGGGAGGCGAAAATGACAAAAACCGAAACCGCAGTTTTGGCCGGTGGCTGCTTCTGGGGCATGCAGGATCTGATCCGCAAGATGCCCGGCGTTCTCTCAACCCGTGTGGGTTATTCAGGCGGCGATGTGGCAAACGCCACCTATCGCAACCACGGCACCCATGCCGAGGCCATCGAGATCAATTTTGATCCCACAAAGATCTCATATCGCGAGATTCTCGAATTGTTCTTCCAGATCCATGACCCGACGACCAAGAACCGCCAGGGCAATGATATGGGCATGAGCTATCGCTCTGCCATTTATTTCAATTCACCCACACAGGAGAAAACGGCACGCGACACCATTGCCGATGTCGATGCCTCGGGCTTGTGGCCCGGCAAGGTGGTGACGGAAGTGGCCCCTGTCGGCCCCTTCTGGCTGGCTGAGCGCGAGCACCAGGATTATCTGGAGCACTATCCCAACGGCTATACCTGCCACTTTGCAAGGCCAGGCTGGAAACTGCCGAAGCGGCAGGCGGCAGAGTAGAATGCCCCTCCCCTTGGCCAGCTCCTCAGGAGCTGGCTTTTTTGGATGGTCGCAGAGTGGCACGAGGGAGGCCAGCGATGAACAAGGAAAGTTCAACCACTGTCTGGAAGCACGATGGCGTACGCGTCATTCCGGGCGACTCGCTTGATGCCAATACAGCGCAAACTCCGGGCATGGAGCGGGCTGCCGCCATCAACTTCGCCCGTGTGGGCGCACAAAAACTATGGGCCGGAACGGTGCACATCCACCCCAATGCCAAAACCGGTGCACATCACCACGGGCCGCTTGAAAGTGTGATTTATGTAGTGAAGGGCAAGGCGCGCATGCGCTGGGGCGAGAAGCTGGAGTTCGTGGCCGAGGCCGGGCCCGGCGATTTCATCTATGTGCCGCCCTTCGTGCCTCATCAGGAGATCAACGCCAGCACGGATGAAACACTGGAATGCGTGCTAGTGCGATCTGACGGAGAGGCCGTTGTGGTCAATCTCGACATCGAGCCCGTGGAAAAGCCTGAGAACGTGAAGTGGATTGATCCCATTCACAAGACGTGACGCTTTACGCCTGAACGCAAACAATTATAGTTCCTTGCAGAGGTGACAAAATGGCCGACTGGATCAATCGACACTCCCTGCAAGGCAAGCGCGCCCTGGTGACGGGTGCCACCAAGGGAATAGGTTTTGAGGCCTGCAGGGTTCTGGCCGATGCCGGAGCAGACATTGCTGCCGTGGGCCGCGATGAAAAAGGCTTGAGCGAAATTACCAAGGCCGTCGAAGCCATCGGCCGCCGCTGCGTTCCAATCGCCGCTGATCTTGCAACAGTTGATGGGCCCAAGGCCGCAGCCGCCAAGGCCCTGGCGGCCTTCGGCACAATCGACATTCTGGTCAACAGTGCTGGTGTCACCACCATCAAATCCATCATCGATACACCCATCGCAGATTGGGAGTGGGTGAATGCCGTCAACCTGCGTGCGCCATTCTTGCTGGCGCAGGCGCTGGCACCGGCCATGATCAGGCAGAACATGGGCAAGATCATCAATATTTCATCGCAATCAGGTGTTGTCGCTCTTGCGGATCACTCTGCATACGGAGCATCCAAAGGCGGCCTCAACATGCTGACCAAAGTGATGACGATTGAATGGGC
>JAYTIG010000562.1:0-8533 GCA_043731995.1 Hyphomicrobiales bacterium | reverse complement strand
TGCAGCAGGAAGATCCCGCAAGGGTTTTGCAGCGCCTGATGGATACGCGCTATCCAGTCTATGCAACAGCAGATGTCACTGTCGAAAGCCGCGACGTGCAACATGGGCAAATGGTGAATGAAGTGATCAAGGCCCTCGCCAATTGGCCCGGCCTGAAGGTGGATGGCAATGACGATTGAAACTGTGCGGGTTGATCTCGCGGGCCGCGCATATGATATTTCCATTGGCCAGGGCCTGATTGCGCGGGCCGGTGAAATCATTGCACCCCTCTTGAAGCGAAAGTTCGTCGCTATCGTTACTGATGAGAATGTCGGCAAATTCCATTTGCAGTCTCTGCAACAGGCCTTGGCGATGCAGGGTATCGAATCAAAGTCTGTCGTCCTGCCTGCTGGCGAGAAAACCAAAAGCTATGCCGAACTGGCCCGCGTTTGCGACGCATTGCTCACCGCCGGTGTTGAACGCAGAGACATTGTCATCGCCTTGGGCGGTGGTGTGATCGGAGACCTCACCGGATTTGCATCCGCCATCCTGCGTCGCGGGGTGAATTTTGTGCAAATTCCAACGTCGCTCCTTGCGCAGGTCGATAGTTCCGTGGGCGGCAAGACCGGCATTAACTCGCCGCTTGGAAAAAATCTGATCGGTGCCTTTCATCAGCCCGTGACCGTGCTGGCTGATCTCGATGTACTGAAAACACTGCCCCAGCGCCAGCGCGCGGCCGGCTATGCCGAGATTGTAAAATATGGCCTCCTGGGTGATGTGCAATTCTATGGTTGGCTCGACACTCATGTTGAAGCCATCATGCAGGGCGGTGTGGCCGCAACAGTCCGCGCCGTGAAAACGTCCTGCCAGATGAAGGCCCGTATCGTGGCGGAAGATGAAACCGAAACTGGCGTTCGCGCCCTGCTCAATCTGGGCCACACTTTTGGCCATGCCCTGGAAGCAGCAACTGGCTATTCCGATACCCTGCTTCACGGCGAGGCCGTGGCCATCGGCATGGTGCAGGCCTTTGGTTTTTCGGAATTGCTGGGCCATTGCGAGCAAGGCCTGAGCCGCAAAGTTGCCAGCCACTTGCGCCGCGCCGGCCTTCCCACCCATATCAGTGACATTGCGGCCAACCTGCCGCCACCTGGGCACCTGTTGAAACTGATGTATCAAGACAAAAAGGCCGAGGGCGGAAAGCTCACCTTCATCCTCTCCAGAGGAATTGGCGAGGCCTTCATCGCCAAAGGTGTTGATGAAACCAAGGTGCTTGCCTTCTTGAAGGAAGATGCAGCCAAGCAAGGTGTGGCCAAGCCATGATAGATAGCAACTGGCTCTCACTCACCGGCGTGGTGCTGTTGATTATTGTATCGGCCTTTTTTTCCGGCGCAGAAACAGGCTTGACCACGGCCTCACGCGCGCGCCTCACCGAAATGGAAAGACAGGGCTCCAAACGCGCGGCAATGGTGTTGAAGCTCACTGAAATGCCCGAGCGCTTGATCGGCGCTTTGCTGCTGGGCAACAGCCTGGCCAATATCACAGCTTCTGCCGTGGCCACCGTGGCCTTGGTAAAAATATTTGGCGATTCAGGCGCGGTGATCGCCTCTGGCGTGATGACAGTGGTGATCCTCATTTTCGCGGAAGTGATGCCGAAAACCTATGCCATCGCCTATCCGGACCGTGTGGCCTTGGGCCTCACTCCCATCCTGCGCCTGTTTGTGGCCATATTCGGCCCCATCGTCATGTTGGTGGAATATATCGTCAAGAAAACCCTGAAGCTCTTTGGCGCTGATGTTGACAACGTGCAGAGCATCCTTTCAGCCCACGAAGAACTGCGCGGCGCCATCAACCTGCATCACAAGGAAGGTGACATAGTCAAGAAAGACCGCGATATGCTGGGCGGCTTGCTTGATTTGAAGAATCTCGAAGTGCATGAAGTGATGATCCACCGCACCAAAATGATCATGATCAATGCGGCAGACCCCATGCCTCAGGTGGTTCAGCAAGTTCTGAAAAGTGGCAAGACGCGCCTTCCCGTCTGGAAGGATGAGCCTGATAACATCATCGGCGTGCTGCATGCCAAGAACCTGTTCCAGGCCTTGCAAGAGCGTGATGGCGAAGCCGGCAAAATCAAACTAGAATCAATTCTGACAGATCCGTGGTTTGTTCCAGACACCAGACCGCTGGAAGATCAGCTCAACGCCTTTCTGCGCCGCAAATCCCACTTTGCCATCGTCGTTGATGAATATGGCGAAGTGCAGGGCCTCCTCACACTTGAAGACATCATTGAGGAAATCGTCGGCGATATTCAGGATGAGTTTGACGCGGTTTCAAATGGTGTGCGCAAACAGAAAGATGGTTCCTATATGGTGGATGGAACCGTGCCTCTGCGTGACTTGAACCGTGCCCTGGATTGGGGCCTGCCGGATGAAGAGGCCACGACGCTGGCTGGCCTCGTGATCCATGAGGCGCGCATGATCCCTGAAGCGGGCCAGGTTTTCAATTTCTATGGCTTCCGATTTGAAATCCTGAAAAAGCGCAGACAGCAGATCACCGTGATCAGGGTTGCAAAGGCTGAAGCACCGATCCTTCATCCCTCTCCCCCTGCGGGAGAGGGGGGACCATTGCGATAGCAATGGTGGGTGAGGGGTCGCTCCGAACCAAACTTTTTAAGTCGGAGCAACCCCTCATCCGTCACGCGCTCTGCGCGCGCCACCTTCTCCCGCAAGGGGGAGAAGGACAATTCTATCCCTTCACACAATCTCGATGGCCAGGGCATGAACGCGCGTCTTCAGTTCATGCGCCAAAACCTCATTGACCATGCGGTGCTGGGCGACGCGGGACTTGCCGACAAACTGCGGCGCCGAGATGCGAAGCCGGAAATGGCTCTCGCCTGAAGGATGCGCCCCGGCATGCCCGTGATGCTGGTTTGATTCATCAATGAGCTCAAGTTTCGTGGGCTGAAAGGCCATCCGCAGCTTTTCATCGAGAATACGCCCTATTGGCCCCATTTGTTGCTGCATTTTGGCTTTCGTTTTGGTTGAAAATTCAACTCGCTAAACCTATACTCCAGCGCCTCATGAGCCTCCATTCAAAAATCTTCGACAAAATCCGCATCAAGAAGGAACCATCGGCCAAGCAAAAGGCCGAGGCCTCAGTGAAACCATGTGAATGGCCGGGCTGCGACAAGCCTGCCCGTCATCGCGCGCCCAAGGGCCGCGATGCCGAAGGCCAATACTGGAATTACTGCACGGCCCATACGCAGGAATATAACAAGACCTATAATTACTTCGATGGCATGGACGATGGCGCCCAGGCCACTTTCCGCCGTGATGCGCAAACCGGCCACCGGCCAACCTGGAAACTGGGCCAGTCGGGTGCGGCTTTTGTGGGTGCCCATCGCCGCAGGGCCAAATATATCGAAGACCCGCTGAACATCCTGATCAAGGAAAAGATCAAGACCAATGCAAAGCATGGCCGACAACTTCGTCGCAACGAAGTCGAGGCACTTGGTGCATTGGGTCTTGCCGAGGATGCCAAGCCCGAAGACGTGAAAGCCAAATACAAAACCTTGGTAAAGCGCCTGCATCCGGATGCCAACCAGGGCAGCCGCGCCAATGAAGAAGCATTGAAGGCCGTGATCAAGGCCTATGACACGCTTCGCGCAACGGGCTTCTGCTAAGCTTGCCCTGAAAGCACCAACCCACTAGAATCGCCGCTATCAATTCCCGGAATCTTGCATCATGTCACAATCCTCCAGCCTCACCGGACTGCCCGACCAGAAGGTTTCTGTGTCGCAGCTTTTCGGTTTTGAATCCAACTTGGAGGTGATGGCCTTCTCTGAGCGCAGCGAACATGTGCCGGATGTGGATGCGGATTATCTCTTCAACCGTGAAACCACCATGGCCATTCTGGCCGGCTTTGCCTACAACCGCCGTGTCATGGTGACGGGCTATCACGGCACCGGAAAGTCAACGCATATTGAACAGGTGGCCGCGCGCCTCAACTGGCCCTGCATCCGCATCAACCTTGACAGCCACATCAGCCGTATCGATTTGATCGGCAAGGATGCGATTGTTTTGAAAGAGGGCAAGCAAGTTACTGAGTTCAAGGAAGGCATCCTGCCCTGGGCCTATCAACACAATGTGGCTTTGGTGTTTGACGAATATGATGCTGGCCGCCCGGATGTGATGTTCGTGATCCAGCGCATCTTGGAATCTTCCGGCAAGCTCACGCTGCTGGATCAGTCCCGCGTGATCCGCCCGCATCAGGCCTTCCGCCTGTTTGCCACGGCCAACACCATTGGCCTCGGCGACACCACGGGCCTCTATCACGGCACGCAGCAGATCAACCAGGCGCAGATGGACCGCTGGTCCATCATCACGGCGCTGAACTATCTGCCACATGCCGAAGAGGTGGGCATCGTTCTCGCCAAAAATCACTCCTACCACACTGAAAAGGGCCGCAAGATCGTCGGCAACATGGTGCGTGTGGCCGATCTCACACGCAACGCCTTCATGCAGGGTGATCTCTCGACAGTGATGAGCCCGCGCACGGTGATCACCTGGGCGCAAAATGCCGATATTTTTGCAGGTGACATAGGATTTGCCTTCCGCCTCACCTTCCTCAACAAATGCGATGAGCTGGAGCGCGCCATTGTGGCCGAGTTCTATCAGCGCTGCTTTGGTGAGGAATTGCCCGAATCCGCCGCGCGGATTCAGATCGCGTAACGCTGCATGGCCGCGAAGGAAGATCGCGCCGAACGCTTCAAGGAGGTTCTTGGAACCGCCATGAAAACCATGGCGCTTGATCCGGAGCTTTCGGTTTCGTTCGGCAATGACACCCCGCAACTCACGGGCCACAAGGCGCGCCTGCCGCAGATTTCGGGTGCGGCATCGCCGAAAGAAGTGGCGGTAACGCGCGGCCTCGCAGACAGTTTCACCCTGCGTCTGGCCAACCATTCCAATGACGTGCATGGCCGCTACCTGCCCGAGGGCAAGAACGCCCGCGCCGTGTTTGAAGCGGTTGAAGAGGCCCGCATTGAAGCCATTGGTGCTCGTGCCATGCCGGGTGTTTCCAAAAATCTTTCGGCCATGTTGGATGACAGATACGGCCGCATCACCGTCAACCGGCCATCGTCGAACCGCAAGGATACACCACTGGAAGAAGCCGTGGCGCTGATCGTGCGCGAGAAACTGACGGGCGAGGCCCCGCCAGCGCCAGCGCGCGCCTATGTCGATCTCTGGCGTCAATGGGTGGAGGACAAGGCGGGGCAGCGGTTGCAGAATCTGGAAACTGCACTGCATGACCAGCAGGCCTTCGCCAGGCTGTCGCGCGATTTGATTGCCTCTCTCGATATGGCCGATGAACTGGGTGAAGACCCCGACAAGGCTGAAGAGAACGAAGAGCAGGAAGCCGAAGATGAGCCCGGCGAAAGCTCTGAATCGCCACAGTCTGAAGATCAGGAACGCCAGCAATCCGCCGACGAGGTGGAAAATGCCGAGGGCGAAACTGAAGCCGCCGAAATGGAATCCCAGCAATCCGAAACCGACGATTTGCCGGAAGACATGGAAGGCGAGGAAATGGACGATGGCGAGGAGCCGTGGCGCCCGCAGCTTCCATTCTCATCGCTCAGCAACGAGAATTTCTACCGCGTCTATTCCAATGCTTTTGACGAAGTGGTGGGCGCCGAGGATTTGTGTGATGCCGATGAACTCACGCGCCTGCGCGCCTATCTCGACAAGCAGCTCGCCAGCCTGCAAGGCGTTGTGGCGCGGCTTGCCAACCGCTTGCAGCGCCGCCTCATGGCCCAGCAAAACCGTTCCTGGGATTTTGATCTGGAAGAAGGCGTGCTTGATGCGGCCCGCCTGACGCGCGTGATCACCGACCCGCTGCATGCTCTCTCATTCAAGCAGGAACAGGACACCAAATTCCGCGATACCGTGGTGACATTGCTGCTCGACAATTCAGGCTCCATGCGTGGCCGCCCCATCACGGTAGCTGCCACCTGTGCCGACATTCTGGCCCGCACGCTGGAACGCTGTGGCGTGAAGGTGGAAATCCTCGGCTTCACCACCAAGGCCTGGAAGGGTGGACAAGCCCGCGAGAAGTGGCTGGCTGAAGGCAAAACGGCCAATCCCGGCCGCTTGAATGATCTGCGCCACATCATTTACAAATCTGCCGATGAGCCCTGGCGCCGCGCGCGCAAGAATTTGGGCCTGATGATGCGCGAAGGCCTGCTGAAGGAAAACATTGATGGCGAGGCCCTTATCTGGGCCCACAATCGCTTGCTGGGGAGGTCTGAACAGCGCCGCATCCTGATGGTGATTTCGGATGGCGCCCCCGTGGATGATTCAACGCTCAGCGTGAATTCCGGCAACTACCTCGAAAAGCATCTGCGTCAGGTGATCACCGATATTGAGGGCCGCTCACCAGTTGAACTGATCGCCATCGGCATCGGCCATGATGTCACGCGCTACTACAAGCGCGCCGTCACCATCATTGACGCAGAAGAACTCGGCGGCGCGATGACAGAAAAACTCGCCGAGCTGTTTGAGGAAAATGAAGAACAACCTCAGCCACGCAAGGGCCAACGCCGGGCAACACGCCACTGAGCGCACAGGCAAACATGGCAGTCACCAGTAGACTCCGTCACCCCGGCGAAGGCCGGGGTTGGGCTTCGGCGAGGTTCAGAGGCGGTGAATTAAGCCCGATCCCGGCCTTCGCCGGGATGACGAGTTTATTTGGTTTGTCCAAACTAGAAAGGGCGGCACACCCCAGCATGCCGCCCTTCGCAATCAGTTTGAGATGAAACTCACTTCACCTCAATGAACATCTCGGCCTTCGGGCGGCGAACCTTTTTGAGATTCACCAACCAGTCATTGGCGGCATCGCGGTAGCCCAATGCCAAAATCGCCACACTGCGAAGGCCCTTTTCCTTGAGGCCCAGGATTTCGTCAACGGCGGCAGGGTTGAAGCCACCCATCGGCGATGAATCCACTTTCAATTCAGCGGCTGCGGCAAGGCCAAAGCCCAGTCCGATGAAAGCCTGTTGCGCAGCAAACTGGAAATTGGCTTCCTTGTCTTTCGCGGCAAAGCCCTCAATGGCACCGTTGCGGCGTTCTGCAAGGCTGTCACTTGCGCCACGTACTGCGGCCATCTGGTCAAACACCTTGCCCAGATTCTTTTCTGTGATGTTATCCCACGCGGCGAAAACCAGGAGATGCGAAGCTTCGGTAACTTGTGGCTGGTTAAAGGCCGCTGCCTTCAGTTTTTCGCGAATGGCGGGGTTGGTGACCACAATAACGTCATAGGGCTGATAGCCATTGGAACTGGGCGCAAGGCTGATAGCTTCCAGAATGTCATCAACAGCCGGCTGCGGCACTTTCTTGGAAGGGTCATATTTCTTGGTGGCATAGCGCCAGTTGAGATGTGCAAGCAGCGTCATCATTCACTCCTCATAAAATTTGTTGCGATGCAATATATGTATCATACAAAGTTACATATGAGTGAATGCCAAGATTTCAAGCCTGCCCTGCAAAATTGCTGGGCGGGAACCTTGATCAACTTCAATCGGCTCACCTTATCTCCGTCACCCCTGCCAAGGCAGGGGCCCAGCTTTTGAATATCTCAAGTGTGACCAAGCTGGATTCCCGCCTTCGCGGGAATGACGAAGTGAGGATTAGATCAATTTAAGATGATCAGAGTCTAGGTGCGCCACTTGGCAATGAACGCTTCCGCGGTCTGTGCCTTCATGTCCTCCACCGCCTGCCCCAATTTGTCCTGCGGCCAATCCCACCAGGCCAGGGCCAACAGCCCGTCGCGCACGCTCCTCTTGAAGCGCCAGCGCAAGTGCCGCGCCGGAACGCCTGCAACAATGTCATAAGCCGCCACATCCTTGGTCACCACAGCGCCTGCCGCCACCACGGCGCCATGGCCGATCTTCACACCCGGCATCACAATCGCCGCATGGCCAATCCACACATCATGGCCAATCTCCACCCGGGCGGTGCGCCGCTCTTCGCGAAAAGCCTTGTCCACTTTGGCATAGAGAAAATACTCATTGGGCCGATAGGTGATCTTGTGTTGCGACACACGTTCGATGGGATGATTCAGAGCATTGACGCGCGCATTGGCAGCGATGGCGCAAAATTTTCCGATCCGCGTGTAAATCAGCTCCGCCCCGCGCTCCACATATGAATAGTCGCCAAGCTCACACTCAGCCATCAACACCCGCGCGCCCACATCGGTGAACAGCCCCAATTGGCATTCGCGCAATTCCGCAGACTGATGCACGCGTGGGTTTCCGTCACGCGGGGCATTGTTGCCATGATTGCCGGGACTTTTGGTCACTGTTTTTCCGTTCGCTCTTACACCAACCATCAATCACTCGAACTACCAACAATCGTCATCCCGGCGAAGGCCGGGATCCCGCTTTGGCTAGGCTCCGAACTTGTAATTGAAGCGGGATCCCCGCCTTCGCGGGGATGACGGTATTTTGAGAATGAACGCAATTCGGTCTCAAAAGAAAGCCAAAAACACAAATGCCCGCTTG
>JAYTIG010000561.1:0-3266 GCA_043731995.1 Hyphomicrobiales bacterium | reverse complement strand
GATGCCATGAGCTTCAAACTGCCCGGTTTGCATCAATTGAATGGCCGCATCATATTTGCCAATGGGCTGCGCCGCGCCGCCACCAAGGGCCAGAACTTGCGTCACACCGGCTTTTGAAAATGCGCCAAGGCGGCGCTTCAAATCTTCTTCGTCGCGCACAAAGCGCGCCGGCACATGCGGAATCACCTGATAGCCAGCTTGTCGCAGCGCGCCTGCAAAAGTGATTTGCCCATCAACATCGCCAGCATCGAGCAAAGCGATAAACACGCGCGTGCCTATGGCCAAATGCTGCTGCAGAACCGGCAGTTTATCGATCTGCTTGGCGGTCACTTCGATGGAAGCAAGTTTGAGGAAATCTGCGGTCTGGCGCATGGTGTCTGGGCTGGCGTGCAACATGGCGCAATGATGCCAATCCGCGCCGGAATTGAGCCGCCACTTTGCGACAGGCCTTGTTTTTTCCCGACATTACGCCGCATTTACTGTCGTTTTCGCCTCTGGAAAAGACGCTCTTGCGCTCAATGTCGGTTTTGGCGCATGATGTCGCTAACGGAGATATCCATGTTCGGCGATAAACCCAAATCCCTGCCCCAAATTGTGGCCCTAGTGCTGGTTCCAGAGTTCACCATGATGCCGGTCACATCCGCCATCGAGCCCTTGCGCATTGCCAACCGGTTGTCCGAACAAAATCTCTACCGTTGGACGCTGCATTCACTTGATGGCAAACCTGTCTCTGCTTCCAACAACATTCTTACGATGGTGAATGGCGATATCGAGTCCGTGCCCTCTGAAGCCACCGTGATCATTTGTGGCGGCCTCAACATCCAGCGTCATTCCGACAAGCGGTTGCTCAGTTGGATGCGCAAGATCGCGCGGCGTGGCGCACAGATTGGCGCTGTCTGCACGGGTGCACATGTGCTGGCTGAGGCGGGCTTGCTGGACGGCTATCGCTGCACCATTCATTGGGAAAACCTGCCGGGCTTTTCCGAGGCGTTTCCGGAACTGAAGGCCACAGGCGGGTTGTTTGAGATTGATGGAGACCGTTTCACCAGCGCAGGCGGCACAACCGCCATCGACATGATGCTCACCATGATTGCAAGCCAGCACGGGCCCGATCTGGCAGCGGCGGTGGCCGAGGCCATTCTGCATTCGCCGATCCGCCATCATAGCGAAAACCAACGCATGTCCCTGCCGGCGCGCATTGGCGCCAGACATCCCAAGCTTGTTTCGATCATTGAGAAGATGGAAGACAATCTCGAAGACCCGCTGTCGCCCAGCCTGTTGGCCAAGCAGGCCGCACTTTCAACACGGCAGCTGGAGCGGCTGTTCCGCCGCTATCTCGACCGCTCACCCAAGCGCTATTATCTGGAATTGCGCCTGAAGAAATCGCGGTCGCTGCTTTTGCAAACGGATATGTCGGTGATCAATGTGGCGCTGGCTTGCGGCTTTTCTTCGCCATCGCATTTTTCAAAATGCTACCGCGCCTATTATGGGCGCACACCCTACCGCGAGCGCGGCGTTCCGGTTCAGGAGATGGCGTAAAAAAATCGGGGAGCGAATTTTACAATTCGCTCCCCCGGCGCGCTTCTCCGCGACTGGGGGCAGTAAACGGAAATGCGGCCGAACTGATGTAATACAATTTTAAATTGCAACCTGCCCTTTTGCAGAAAACCATGTAATTGCTGGTTCGGTCAAGAAAATTCATCCTATTTGTATGAAGAATCCAAATTTAGCTCAACTTTTCTCAGGCTATTCGCCCAATTGTAAGAATGCCCGGCATACAGGCAAAGCTTGCATTGGAAAGGCGAGAAAACATCAATACAACTACAAGTTTAAATTACCCCAATTTCGGCAACTTGAGATTAGCCCGCAAACCTCCCAGATCGGCCTGGTCCAAACTCAGGGCCCCTGAATACATGCCGGCCGTTTCTGAAATGATCGACATGCCGAGACCAGAGCCAGGCTTGCTTTCATCCAGGCGCTTGCCGCGCTCCAGTGCCGTGTCGCGCTTTTCGGGTGGAATGCCAGGCCCATCGTCATCCACCGTGACTAGCAGCCAGTTGCGGCCATCGCTGCTTTGTGCAGGCAGTTCACGGGCTCGCACCAGGATGTGCGACTTGGCCCATTTACAGGCGTTGTCCATCAGGTTGCCCACCATCTCTTCGAGGTCTTGCCGCTCACCGCGGAAGCGCAGGCCTGCGGGGGCATCCACTTCAATCACCAGGTTGCGGTCAACATTGATGCGTTGAAGCGTGCGGGCGAGGGATTGCAACACGGGCTCTACATCGGTTGAAGCGCCAATGGATTGCGCGCGTGCGGCGCGGCGCGCCCGGTCGAGATAAAGGTTCACCTGGTCGCGCATCACATTGATCTGTTCGCGCACTTTTTCGGCCAGCGCATTTTTGGGATCGCGCGCTTCATTTGAAATCACGCTGATCGGTGTCTTCAACGCATGGGCAAGATTGCCCACTTGCATGCGGGCCCGGTCAACAATTTCAAAATTGGATTGCACCAGCAAATTGAGTTCATCCGCCACCGGCTGGATTTCACGCGGGAAATTGTCGGCCAGAAGTTCCGCCCGGCCAGAGCGAATGTCATTCAACTGGTGCTGCATGTCGCGCAAGGGCTTCAGCGTGAAGCGCACCTGGAAAGCAAGAGCTGCCAACAGCGCCAGGCCCAACGCGCCAAGCATGGCCAACAATGTGTGCTGAAAGCTGGTGATGCCGGATTTCAATTCATCAAAATTTCCGGTGATGAGAAATGAATACTCGTTTTGTGTGCCAAACAATTTCACATCCTGCTCAATGGCGCGCAGATTGGTGCCTTGTTGATCACGCATGGAAAAGGCGGCGATGCCGTCCTTGTCGCGCGTCGCCAGAGCCGGTGCATCAGGCGTGAGCTGCTGTTCAAGCAGTGAGGGCGAAGACACCAGCTTGGTTGATTGTCCGGGTGTTGAGATCTGCCAATACCAGCCAGAGAGTGGAAGATTGAAACGCGTGTCGGCCAATTGGTCGGTCAGTTTCGGATTGCCATCCGGCCCCAGTTCCACTGTGGCCAGCACACCATCCAGCGCTGCTTTCAATCGCTGGTCGAAGTTGAGCTCAAGCGCCTGAACGAAAGTGGCATTAAGCAAAACCGCTGCGCTGGCCAGAAGCACAATGGCAATACCGGCTGAAGACGCAATGAGGCGAAACCAGAGTGAATTAGCCCACATGGCCCGCTTCTGGGCCCGCGTTTTGGTTTGCATCGCTGATCGAATAGCCCATGCC
>JAYTIG010000560.1:0-1126 GCA_043731995.1 Hyphomicrobiales bacterium | reverse complement strand
AGTCCCCTGCAAGGGTAGCCCGGGCGTAAGCCCGGGTTTATTTTTTGGCTTCAATACTTGCGCAACAGCCCAACCAAGCGGCCCTGAACGCGCACCCGGTCTGGCCCGAAAATACGGGTTTCATAGGCAGGATTCGCCGCTTCAAGCGCAATCGAAACACCCTTGCGGCGCAAACGCTTCAACGTGGCCTCTTCATCATCTACCAGTGCCACAACGATATCGCCATTATTGGCAGAGTCTCCCTTGCGGATCACCACGGTGTCGCCTTCAAAAATGCCGGCCTCGATCATCGAGTCACCCTTCACTTCAAGGGCAAAATGTTCACCACCACCCAGCATTTCGGGTGGCACCATGATATTGGCCGAATGATCCTGAATGGCGGAAATGGGAACACCAGCCGCAATGCGCCCCATCATCGGAATGGCGATGGCGCGCGGTGATCCATCATTGGCCGCAGGCATGGGTTTCACCTTGCCGAGAGAACCTTCAATCACATTGGGCGTGAAACCTTGCTTTTTCACCAGAGAGGGCGTGTGGCTTTCCGGCAGCTTGATCACTTCCAGTGCGCGGGCCCGGTTTGGCATGCGTTTCAAAAAACCACGCTCCTCCAAAGCCACAATCAGGCGATGCACGCCAGACTTGGATTGAAGATCCAAAGCCGTCTTCATTTCCTCAAAAGAGGGCGGAACGCCTTCTTCTTTCAAACGCTCATTGATGAAGAGCAGAAGTTCAAGCTGTTTGCGGGTGAGCATGGGACACTCCAGAATCAGAACAAATACAAAACGACCATATCTGTTCTTGCAAAGTTCCGCAAGTGTTTCGCTTATGCCCCATCCGGGAATAGAAGAATTTCAACCATCTCACCCGCTTTCGCAAGTGGCGCTTGCGGCGGGCGCACGATCAGGCAAGTGGAATTACGCATTACGCGCTGCATGGAACTATCTTGCTTTCTTGCTGCTGTGGCAACCCGCGCGCCATCTGCGGCAATAACCAAAGTGGCGCGCAGATAGTCCTGGCGTTGATCATTGGCGCCGAGATCTGCGCCCAGCCGTGCCATGATGCGGGTCGCTGATGGCGCGATGCCCTGCGTGGTTTCGATAAGCGGCTTCAAAAACAATTGCGCGCA
>JAYTIG010000559.1:0-8586 GCA_043731995.1 Hyphomicrobiales bacterium | reverse complement strand
CCCCTCCATTTTTCTTGTCCCTTGGTGCCCCGCGTGAGCTGATTTCCCCTTCCCTTTTCTCCGCCCCGCATGACACGGGGCGAACAAGGGCGGAATTGTGTCCAGACGCAAAAACTCCTCATTCGCATTCCAAAACTCTCAGCGCTAAACAACCTGCCATGATTAAACGCCTCTTCCTTCTCATTGCCATTTTAACATTCGCCACTTCGGCCCAAGCCGAAGTGCTGAACAGCGGCAATGTGCAGATTGAGTGGAAGGTTGTGAACCGCTTCCGCTTCTTCAAAGACCCGAACATCTTCGCCCAACAGGAAACCGCCTGGCGGCAATATGGCCAGCACGTCGCCGGGCGCAATGCCTCCACGGAAGACAATGCCATGTTCTACTACAACAGCTCTGTGCTGGGCATTGAGCACGTGCTGAATGACAGGCGCATTCCCTTCACCAATATCCTGCGCACAAAGTTTGATTGGCATGGCTGGGCGGCACGCGCCGTGAACGCAACATGCTATGACGAAAAGTCCCGCAGCCACGCGGGTTGTGGTGGCGTCGATGCCTATCTCAATCCGGCGGTACATGAAGTTGAAATCAGCTTGAAGCCGCTGGAGGGCGGCAAGCTGGTGTCTGAATATATCTGCCATTGGCACGTGGGCGATGCGCCGGAACTGCAAGCCCCATGTGATCAAGCCATTCGCGCAAACATCCCTTATCCCGATGGCGCAACAGTGGCCGTCAATGTGGAGGGCGAGCGCCCCATCGCCATCGATGTGAAAGTGAAAGATCTGCTGGTGGTTGGCATGGGCGACAGCTTCGCTTCAGGCGAAGGCAATCCGGATGTGCCGGTGGAACTGGATGAGAGCCGCCGCGTGCAAAACCTCTATCCCGCGCGCAAAGTGCCAGATCGCACCGGCAATGCCCAGTGGCTCGACAAGCTCTGCCATCGTTCGCTCTATTCTTATCAGATGCGTGCGGCCCTGCAGATGGCCATTGAACATCCACATGGTGCAGTGACCTATCTGGGCTATGCCTGCTCTGGTGCCGCTGTTGAAAAAGGCATCATCGGCCCGCAAAGCTACGTGGAATACAAGAGCACCGATGCATCGTCTGCCGATCCCGTTGTGGAAGCGCTTGCCGGCTCACGCAAGGATTCGGAAATGGCCTGGTTCCTCCGCGAGAATTGCAAAGTGGAACCAAAATGGGAAGGCGGGGTGTGGACTTGCCCCGGCCAGCAGTTCAAGCGTCCGGTCGATTTTGTGTTTCTCTCCATCGGCGGCAATGACATTGGCTTTGCCAATCTCGTGTCCTGGGCCACACTGCGGGGCGGGCCTGCAACGCGCCTGGCCAGCTGGTTCGGCGTGACGGTTTCACCAGATCAATTTTCGGCGGCGATGAATTCCACTTTGCCGCAGGCCTACCAGCATCTGGCCCGCCAATTTGAAAAATCCATGCCGTTGAAGAATGGCGATCTCGCTTTTGATCCTTCGCGTGTCATTCTCACGGCCTATCCGGATATTCTGGCCGATGCAAATGGTGAAACCTGCAAAGGCGTCACCGATGGCAGCGCGCCAGAAGACAGCTTCGCATCCAACCAGTCACTGGACCGCTTCGCCAACTGGCTGGTGGTGCGGCAAGACAAATTGGACGCGGCGCACAGCCAGTTGGAACTGCTCTATCGCAAGATGCGTGATCTCGCCGATGCCAATGGCTGGACCTTTGCTGGCCGCGCCCATACCGAGCGGCCATTCAAGGGCCATGGCTTTTGCGCGCAACGGCAAGACCGGTTGGATGATCCGGCGGAGGCCTTGATGGTGCCCTGCTGGGGTGCTGCCGCGCGGCCGACGCAAACCTGCCAGTCCGGCATTTTCGCCAAGGGCAACGGCTGGCGGCCCTATGACCCCGCCACACAAAACTATCCCTATGCCTTGCGCCAGCGCTGGGTGCGCACGATCAATGATGCTTACATGATCATGAATCAGAAGGTAGTGGACCGCTTCGGCTATATTGATGAAGGCTCTTCCGCCAAGGACTTCACCGAAACGACGGGTGGCATGCATCCAAGTGCTGAAGGCCATGCTTCATTGGCAGATGCCATGATGATCGATCTGAGAAAAGAAGCTGCCAGCGCCTTTGGTGAAGAACAGTAAGTTCGCTCTAAAAAAGAACGGCAGCGCGGTTGATCGTCGCGCCGCCGTTCGGCCCCCGGCCCCGGAACTCTTGTCTAGAGGGGTTGGCAGATGGGCATCCACCAACCCCCACCGCACGAGACGCCAAAAGGCCCCCCGATCGGCATTCCATCATTTGTCACAGCAGGCAGCCTCAAGGGCCCCCTGCATGGCTGGGGAAGCGTGACAATGATGAAACGTCAGTCTAGACTGATGGAGGGCGATGTAGGGGCATTTGCACAATTGTCAACCAAACTTGTCAATTACTTTTGGCACCTTTGCGTCAGTATTGTGAACGACTAATTGTTTCAAATATTTAGGGGGCAATAATAAAATGAAGCAACAGTCGGGGCAGACTGAAATTCCGGTGCTCAACATCCGCACCTTGACCTATTTCCTTAGCCAGATGATGGATCACCGTATTGACGAACTGCGCGCGGGCTCACCTTTCGCGCAATTGCGGGCTTCTGATTTGCGCGTCTTCGTTGCGGCTGCACGCAACAACCGCACCATGTCTGACATTGCGCGCTTGATGCGCATAACCCGGCAATCTGTTCAATCATCCACTCAACGATTGGAGGAGATTGGGGTGGTCAAGCTTGTGGCCATCAAAGGCAACAAGCGCGACAAGCTGGTGCAATTGACACGCCGCGGCTCATCGGCGCGCGGCCTCGCGGTGAAAGTTCTGGCCACAATTGACCAGGAGTTCAACGCCATTTTGGGGCAAGACGAATATGCCCAGCTTAAAGCCACGATGTTGAAATTGATCGCAGCCTATCGTGGTGGCGAGTTCTTGCCTAGGCGACAGGCGTGAAGCTTTCGTCTTCACCGGCTTCAATCACAGCCCTGATTTCCTGAAAGCTCGGCAAGGGCCGCCAATTGGCCCGAGGGCTGCCAAAACATATTCGCACATGTTGTGCACCATTGTTGCGCGCCGAAAGGTCAAAGCTCGTGCCTGGCGTAATTGCAATGCGCCGCGCCCGCAAAGTGGCGGCGAGGCGTTTGCCCGTCCAGCTTTCCGGAAGTTCCAGCCAGGCGAAGGGAGCGCCCGGTTCGCAATTCATGGCAAAACCTTTGAACACATCCATGAAGGCTGCGCGCCGGCGCGCCAACTCATCGCGAACCCGCGTGAGAATGTCATCTCCCCTGCCCGAGGAAATCCAGAACCGCGCCATCTCACCCATCAGGCCAACACTGCGCGGGCTCATGGAACGCAAATGATTTCGCAAAAGTTTGTCCTGGCCCATTGGCGTCACCACAAAGCCAAGCCGCAGGCCCGGTGCCATGGTTTTGGAGAGGCTGGTCACATGCACCACGCGTTCTGGCGCAAGGGCATAGAATGTGGGCGGCTGAACGCGCGCATCCAGCAGCCGGAAAATGTCATCTTCAATGATGGTCACATCATGCTTGCGGGCAATGGCGATAATGTCGTCACGCCGTCCGCGGCTCATGCTGTGGGTTGTTGGGTTTTGCAATGACGGCACCAGATAGAGAAAGCGCGAAAGCTTCGCCTTTGCCGCCGCTTCAAACTCATCAGGCCGCAAGCCATTTTCATCTTGCCCAAGACACAGTGGTTCCACATGGGCTGCCTCAAAGGTGGAGCGCAACAAGGCATAGTTGATGGTTTCAGCCATCACCTTTTCCCCGGGTTCTGCCAAGGCCTGCATGGCTGTCAACAAACCAAGTTGGGCCCCGGCGGTGACATAGACATCGCGTTCTTGCACTTCGATGCCGCTGCGTTTCAACCACTGCACGGCCATGGCGCGGTGCTGCGGAAAGCCTTCCGGCGGTGCATAGTCCAGCAGCGCCAGTTTTTTTGGGTCACGCATCACCGAGGCCAGCGCCTGGTCAAATTCGGCTGAAGTAATCACCGGTGGTGGGATGGCGTGGCTCAGGTCCACAATGTCATCGGCCTCACCCGGCACGCGCGCCAAAGGTTGGATCACGCTGCCGGTGCGAATGAAACTGCCGCGCCCAACTTCGCCGGTGAGCAGCCCGCGCAGTTCTGCTTCCCGGTAGCCACGCGTCACAGTGCCAAGCGTGACACCCAGTTTCCAGGCCAAGTCGCGCTGCGGTGGAAGCCTGTCGCCCCTGGCGAGAACACCGCTTTCCACATCTGCAGCCAAAGCATCGGCAATCGCCAGATAGAGCGGCTTGGTACGATCGAGGCTAGGCATCCAAATTGTCATGGGAACAATGTTCCAATTGTTTGTATGAAGCATTGAATGTATCATTCTATCTGAGCAAATCAAGAGTCATTTGCTAGATACAATAGATACAATAGGTGCTGCGATGCGTGATTACATTTTTCATGAAGCTCAAAACCGTGCGGCCCACGGCCTGCTGGGTGCCCTGAAGCGCAAGCTGGAGAACTGGCGCGCCCGCAAAGACTTGAAAACCCTGCTGCGCTTCAGCGACTATCAGCTGCGTGACATTGGTCTCACACGGGCCGACCTGCGCGTCTTGATCAGCCGGCCTTCAGATTGTGACCTGATGTGGGAGTTGGAGCGCCAGCACAGGGAAGCCGATGCACAGCTTCTCCGCAGCAAGGCTTCAACTCACGCAGAGCATGGCGAAGACAAGGCGAAGGCTTTCAGCAGGCCTGCGTTTGAATAGGATCATCCTTTAATAGTCATCCAGGCGAAAACCGGGATGACGAATGGATTGGCGATTCCGTCAAACTTTGCAGCTTTCAGGCGCTGCCAATTAATATGCCGGTGAGGAACACAAGGAAACCACCCATGGCGATTTGCAGTGCCGCCTTGATGATCGGGGTATCCATGTATTTGTTGCGGATCCATGTGATGACGGCAAGTTCAATGAGCACCACGACCACGGCCAAAACCAATGCCGTATGAAACTGCGGGATGAGGAAAGGCAGCGTATGGCCAAGGCCGCCCACCGCTGTCATCACGCCCGCCGCAAGGCCGCGAATGAGAGGGTGGCCGCGGCCTGTGAGCTTGCCATCGTCGGACAAGCCTTCGGCCAAACCCATTGAGATGCCAGCGCCCACAGATGCGGCGACGCCCACCAGAAAAGTCTGCCAGGTATTGTTGGTGGCAAAGGCGGCTGCGAAAATCGGCGCCAATGTGGAAACTGAGCCATCCATCAAGCCCACAAGGCCGGGCTGAACCACCTGAAGCAGGAACAGGCGGCGTTCAGCCTCGCTCTCGCTCATCTTGGCATCTGGCGTCACATGGGTGAGGCCCAGCTTGTCGGCCAGTGACTCATGGCCCTTTTCAGCGGCCGCCAGATCGAGCAACAGTTTCTTGATAGCCGGATCTTTGGTGCGCTCTGCAGCCTGCACATAGAATCGGTAGTTTTCGGCCTCCACCACTTCGGCGCGACGGCGCATCGTTTCGATGCCCAATTTGGTGATGGTATAGACAGGCTTGTGCTTCACAAATCCAAAAACGTCAGCACGGCGGATGAGCGGTATGAAATCGCCAAACTTGGCGCGGTAGGCCTTGGTCAAACGGTCACGATGCTCAAACTCTTCTGCCGCCATTTCCATGAAAACCTTGGAGGAGGCGGGGTAAGTCTGAACCAACTCATTGGCAAACATGCCGTAAGCCCGGGCATCATCTTCTTCAGACGAAATGGCCAGTGCGAGGATTTCCTGTTCTGTGAGATCGGAAAAGCTTTTCATGATCTCTCCTTCTTAGAATAAGCCCAAATGTATTCCAGTGCTTCAATTGTCATCCATCTTCAAGGCGGCGATGAAGGCTTCTTGCGGAATTTCGACTTTGCCAAATTGCCGCATCTTCTTTTTGCCTTCCTTCTGCTTGTCGAGCAGTTTGCGCTTGCGGGAAATGTCGCCGCCATAGCACTTGGCCGTTACATCCTTGCGCATGGCGGAAATGGTTTCACGTGCCACGATCTTGCCGCCGATGGCCGCCTGGATAGGAACCTGGAACATGTGGCGGGGGATCAGGTCTTTGAGTTTTTCACACATGCCACGACCGCGCGCTTCGGCACGGCTGCGATGCACGATCATCGACAGCGCATCCACCGGCTCGGCATTGACCAGCACGGTCATCTTCACCAGATCGGCCTTTTGATAGTCAATGATCTTGTAATCGAATGAGGCATAGCCGGACGACACGGATTTCAACCGGTCATAAAAGTCGAACACCACTTCGTTGAGCGGCAGTTCATAAACCACCATGGCGCGCGCGCCCGCATAAGTCAGCTGCTTCTGGCGGCCGCGGCGATCTTCACACAACTTGAGTACGGAACCGAGATATTCATCAGGCACCAGGATTTGCGCCTCGATCCACGGCTCTTCCATGCTCTCAATCAGCGTCACATCCGGCATGTCGGCGGGGTTATGCATCATGATCTGCGTGCCATCGCGCATGTTGAGCTTGTAAATCACGCTTGGTGCGGTGGTGATGAGATCCACATTGAACTCGCGTTCAATGCGCTCTCGAATGATTTCGAGATGCAGAAGCCCGAGGAAACCACAACGGAAGCCGAAGCCCAGCGCGGCGGAGGTTTCCATTTCAAATGTGAAACTTGCATCATTGAGGCGCAACTTCGAAATGGCATCGCGCAGGTCTTCAAAGTCAGCGGCATCAACCGGGAAAAAGCCTGCAAACACCACGCTTTGCGCTTCGCGGAAGCCGGGCAGCGGTGCATCAGCCGGATTCTTTTCGTCGGTTATTGTATCACCCACGCGCGTATCCGCCACTTCCTTGATCTGGCCGGTAAAGAAGCCGATCTCGCCGGGGCCAAGGCTTTCAACAATTTCTTTTTTGGGGCGTGATACGCCAACACGGTCAAGCACATATTGCCCGCCCGTGCCCATCAGTTTTACTTTTTGGCCCTTGCGCAACTCGCCATCGATGACACGGGCCAGAACCACAACGCCGAGATAAGGATCATACCAAGAGTCCACCAGCAGCGCCTTCAGCGGCTTGTTGATGTCACCCTTTGGGGCCGGCAGTCGCGTGACAATGGCTTCCAGCACTTCGGGCACGCCAAGGCCCGTCTTGGCGGAAATCGGAATAGCGCCAGAGGCATCAATGCCGATCACATCTTCAATTTGCTGGCGGATGCGCTCCGGCTCTGCGGCAGGCAAATCCACCTTGTTGAGCACAGGCAGGATTTCAAGATTGATGTTGATGGCCTGATAGACATTGGCCAGCGTTTGCGCTTCCACACCTTGCGAAGCGTCCACCACCAGAAGCGCACCTTCGCAGGCCGCGAGGCTGCGCGAAACTTCATAGGCAAAGTCCACATGGCCGGGCGTGTCGATCAGGTTCAGCACATATTGCTTGCCGTCTTTTGCCTTGTAATCAAGCCGCACCGTGTTGGCCTTGATGGTGATGCCGCGCTCGCGCTCCAGATCCATGGTGTCCATGATCTGGTCCACCATCTCGCGGTCAGACACAGCTCCACAAAGCTGGATGATGCGGTCAGCCAGTGTCGATTTGCCGTGGTCAATATGGGCGATGATTGAGAAATTGCGGATAAGGGAAATGTCAGTCATTTGCGCGGTGTTTGGCAGGGGGCGGCGGCGAGGTCAAGCACAGCCTCCGGCTGCTGGCATGATCCCCTTCTCCCCTTGCGGGAGAAGGAGAATTACCGAAGCCCCTTCAAATACCCGAGCAATCCGGCTGTCGATCCATCAAGCCCCTCGGTTCCGGCCTTGCCTTCCACCGCTGGCTGAAGCCCGGTGGCCAATTCCTTGCCCAGTTCCACGCCCCATTGATCAAAACTGTTGATGCCCCAAATCACGCCTTCCACAAACACACGGTGTTCGTAGAGCGCAATCAAGCGGCCAAGGGTGAAGGGATCGAGTTTCTTATAGGCCAAGGTGAGTGTTGGTCGGTTGCCGGTGAACACTTTGTGGGGTGCAAGTGCTACCGCTTCCTTTTTCGACTTTCCCGCAGCGATGAGCTGAGCTTCCGCTTCTTTCAAGATGCGGCCCTTCATCAGGGCTTGCGACTGCGCCAGGCAATTGGCCACCAAGAGCACATGGTGCAGCGGGATGCCGATTTCATGTGGTTCAGCAGCGATCAGGAATTCTACCGGGATTACATCAGTGCCTTGGTGAAGCAGCTGGAAGAAGGCGTGCTGGCCGTTGGTGCCGGGTTCGCCCCACACGATGGGGCCAGTTGTCTTTACGGGCTTGCCATCCTTGCCCACGCGCTTGCCATTGGACTCCATATCCAGCTGTTGCAGATAGGCGGGGAAACGCGACATCCGCTGGTCATAGGGAATGATGGCACGGCTGGGATGATTGCACACATTGCGGTGCCACACACCGAGCAGGCCCATGAGCAGGGGCAGATTTTCCTGCAGCTTGGAATGCACGAAATGTTGATCCATCGCATGGCCGCCGCGCAGGAAATCCATGAAATTGCGCGGGCCAACGGCCAGCATCACCGGCAGGCCGATGGCCGACCAGATGGAATAACGC
>JAYTIG010000558.1:0-1134 GCA_043731995.1 Hyphomicrobiales bacterium | reverse complement strand
GCGGTTTGAAAGTGGCGCTTCATTGCAGAACATTGTGGACCCGGAACGCGGCTATTAGAACACCGCGTTGCATGATTAATCTGCCGCAAATTTTCATTTGCGTGAATGGGCTTATTAGCTAACTTGCGCGCCAGTTTGGGGCAAGGGGCCCTGAGCCATCAAAAATCGAACTGGGGTTTTCACATGTGGGATGAATTCAGAAATTTCGCGTTTAAAGGCAACGCGTTTGATCTCGCCGTGGGCGTGATCATGGGCGGCGCTTTCGGCAAGATTGTTGATTCAATCGTCAACGACCTGATTATGCCTATTGTTGGTGCTGTCTCAGGCGGTGCTGATTTCAGCAATTACTTCCTGCCGCTCAACAAGGCCGTTACCGCCACAAACTATGCTGATGCCGTAAAGCAGGGCGCCACGCTCGGTTATGGCAACTTCATCACGGTCCTGATCACCTTCCTGATCCTGGCCTTTATCCTGCTGCAGTTGGTGAAGATGTCGAACCGCATGAAGAGGGCCGAGCCGCCGGCACCGCCGCCGCCTGCCTCAACCACCGACACGCTGCTTGCCGAAATCCGCGACAGCCTAAAGGCAGCCCCGGCAGCGGCCAAGAAAAAGTGATCTTTCGACGCTGAATGCAAAAGCCGGGCTGCGAAGGCCGGGCTTTTTGTTTGGCGCTCAATGCAGCAGCAGGTTCACGCCATCAATGACGAATTGCACGGCCAGTGCAGCCAAGATGATGCCCAGCAAACGGCTGATGACCGCGCGGCCGGTAACGCCAAGCAGCATGGAGATGCGTTCGGCGGCGCGGAAGGCGAGATAGCAGGCCAGCATCACGAGCCCCGCCAGAGCATAAAGTGCCGAGAGCTTGGCAATATCTCCATCTGCCCGGCCCGCGAGCAGGATCATGGCGGTGATGGCGCCAGGCCCGGCCAGCAAAGGGATGGCCAAGGGGAAGGCCGCGATATTGCGCACGTGATCCACACTGACAGCCTTGGCTGCAATGTCCTGTTGGCGCTGGCCGCGGCGGTCAAACACCATTTCGGCCGCCGAAGAAAGCAGCAACAAGCCACCTGCAATGCGGAAGGCCGAGAGCGAAATGCCCAGCAGCGACAGCAGTTTTGCGCCGCCCAGGCCAGC
>JAYTIG010000557.1:0-1136 GCA_043731995.1 Hyphomicrobiales bacterium | reverse complement strand
CCTTGAGATCAATGGAATGAAATTCGGGGCCTTGGCTGGCATAGAAATGCCCGGCCTTGAGAGCGGTCAGCAGGGCTTCTGGATCAAGACTTTCGGATTTCACATTCACCCAACCGCCGAAATAATCCGGCGTTTTGAAATGGGCATCATCGGTTGCAATGGCGGTGAGGTGACGGCCTTCGTTGAGCAATTGATCACAGAGATACCAGCCTTCACCCAAATCATTCTCGATGGCGCAGCCGTGGTTGTAAATCTCAACGGCATGGGCTGAATCAATCGCGCGGCCATCTTCAATTGTATAACGCGACCATGATGGGTGGGCGATTGCGATGAAGGCCCCGGCGTCACGCGCGCGGCGCGCCAGTTCTGGCCCGGTTTCATCGGGGCCGGGGAGCTTGAAATCCAGCGGCAGGCCCGCGGCCACGATATGCCACAGCTCACCTGCGCTGGTTTCGGGTGCGTGCAATTCCGCGCCGATCAGCGTGGTGAAATCATTGCCGCGAAACTTGCGGGTGTCATTGATCGGGAAGTTGAAGTGCTTCACAAAATGCTCAGAGAGCATGAGGAAATCATAGCCCGCGTTCTTATAGGCGGTGATCACGCCATCAGTGGGCAGTGCGCCATCAGACTGGTTGGAATGGGTGTGCAAGTTGCCGCGCCAAAAGCGGCCAGGAACGGAAAAGGGAGAGAGGAGAGCCATTACAACGTCATTTGCATGCCAAGTTCCACGACCCTGTCTGCCGGAATGCGGAAAAAGTCAATGGCGCGGGCGGACTGGTTGGCCAGCATGATGAAGATGCGCTGCTGCCAGAAGGGCATTTTGGATCGCGCCGCCATGCGGATCACGCGGCGACCGAGGAAATAGGAGGCCTGACGCGGGTCAATCTCCAGCCCGTGGGCCGCGCAAGCACGCAAGGCGGCGGGCACGTCAGGCTGTTCCATGTAACCGAATTTGGCCTCAACGATCCATGCCCCCATCGGGCCTTGATGCAGGCTCACCCGGTCTTCATACCAACGCGGAACGTCTGCCGTTTTCATGGCGAGAAAGACCAGCCTGTCGTGCAGCACGCGGTTATGCTTCAAGTTATGCATCAGCGCCGATGGCGCAAATTTGTTATCTGTCTGCATGAAGATGG